>NZ_JBKORL010000056.1:0-12689 GCF_047314525.1 Shewanella sp. BJSY2023SW007
TGCCTCGGCTTCAGGCAACCTATTGCGGTATTCAATGAATTACGCAAGGCAGCCTAATTTAGCGAGTGGTGCACTTCGGAGTTGAATTCGCGGGAAGTCCACGTAATTACGCGTTATTTTATGAGGCACGACGATGAGAATGGTCGTTTATTGGGGGATAAATTCATATACAAAACGGAATATTACACTTTTGAATATCAAATTGAAAACTCTCTAGTACCTATCAAAAGTGCCTGTACTCCTTTGAATCCATTAGGTTTATCCTGTGAAGGTACGCTGGAGTGTTGGGTAGCAGAGATCACCTTGGATAAATATTTTTCTTTACTACGATAATCGTGGTTTTACACATAAAAAACTGCTAAAACGGACGCAGGAACATTCGGTGGTTTTGGTTCTGAGTGTGATTGGCTTGTAGTGGCCAATTAACTTGACCACTACACTGTCAGCACAAGTCTGAGCTAATGCAGGTAATATTCGACATCGACAACGGTTAGAGTGGGTCATTGTGTTTATTTAGCGACTAAACAATAACTCTCCAACCGTTTTCATTTGTAGCCCACACTAATCTGTGATGAACCTAATTTTTACGTTCGTTTTTATACCGCTTCTTCGTTTTCTTCACCGGTACGGATACGAATAATGCGTTCGATATCGGTCACAAAGATCTTGCCGTCGCCGATTTTACCGGTACGGGCGGTTTCGACAATCACATCCAGTGCCTGTTCCAGCAGATCATCCTGAATAACCAGCTCTATCTTCACCTTGGGCAGAAAGTCGACCATATACTCGGCACCACGGTACAACTCTGTATGTCCCTTCTGGCGGCCAAAACCTTTGACTTCCAGAACCGTCATACCGGTTATTCCTATCTCAGCCAACGCCTCACGGACATCGTCCAGTTTAAACGGCTTGATTATGGCTTCCACTTTCTTCATCAGGCACTCCTTTAGGGCTTGGAATTCTTTTGCGACTCATGACCATTCCCTCGGCAATTTGACCGGAGAAATAGCTCGCGACTTTGCTTGTTCGGATACAATCGCAATAGCTTATCACGACATACTGCGGGCAAGAAGTGATTGTCCGCTCAGATGAAAAAACCAAGGCCTATTCTTTGGTAGTAGCCATGTTCAACTCGATGTACTTATTCATCCCTTAGGTAAGCAAGTGCAATATTTAGTGCAAACTCATCTAAAAGGACACCAGAGCCGAGCCACTGCCTGGACTAAACTAACACTAAGGTTCGCCGGATGCGGGCCGCCCAACGCTCAAGGATGAGATTATGCGTCATTTACCACTTGGTTTTTCGCTGCTAGAGGTCATGGTCGCCATGGTGCTGCTGGCAATACTGGCCTCAGTCGGGGCCCCATCACTCAAGTCGCTCTATGAAGGTTATCGCGCTCAAACCGGTATCAAACAAGTACAACAACTGCTGCAATTCGCCCGTAATCAAGCCATCAGTTATGGTGTCAGAGTCAGTGTCTGTGTGCTCAAGGATGGCCGCTGTGAAGCCGATGCCTGGCAGCAAGGGATTACGGTTTTCAGCGACCGCAACGGTAATCTGACCCTGGATGATGACGACAAGCTGCTGTTTCAAAGCGGCGTTTTTGATAGCAAAGACATACTCAAGTACAACCGAAAAGCGATACGCTTTCTGCCAGATGGACTGGCATCAGGAACCAATGGCACCTTCAAGTATTGTCCTGGTAAGGCTAATAGCCCCCACTCAAAAGCCTTGATAATCAATCAAGCCGGACGAATTCGCCACTCTCAGGATAAAAACATCAGTTGTCAGGATGGTTGATGCCGGTGGAATTAACGACCACTGCACAGGATTTGCAAAGATTACTGTAATTAACAACTCATTCACTTATACTTAAGTGTATCTATTCACGTGAAGAGTTGACTATGGCTGTAGTACATTTTTCCAGTTCCAGAATCAGCGGCTTTACTCTGGTCGAACTCATGGTCACCATTGCTGTTGCCGCCATACTGCTGTCTGTGGGAGTTCCCTCACTCACTTCTTTATATGAAAGCTATCGCAGTAAGTCGGAAATAAGCCGAATTGAACAAGCCCTGTCCTTCGCTCGCAACCAGGCCATCAGCTATGGTATGGAGGTGAAAGTTTGTGGCTATCAGAGTGATACAGGTTGTGCCGCCAATTTTAATGATGGCCTCAAGGTCTATACCGAGGCCGGAAGTAGCGAAAAAATATTGCGGGTAGTGGAAGGCATCGACAGCAAGGATGCCATCGTGGGCAGCAATGTTGGCTTTCATGCCGATGGCCTCAGCAACACCACAGGCGAAGTGACCTTTATCTATTGCCCTTCCAAGCAAGCCAATGGCTCAAGAAGTGTGACGGTTTCCAGCTCAGGGATGATCAAATACGGCGCTGATGGCCTGGCCTGCCCAAATTAAATGACAGAGGTCATGCCGGTTTCAGTAGAGTGAATCTATGTCAGAGCCATGATCACAAGTCACTTTAATCTGATGGTGAAGTCAACAGGAAACCCACCTCACCTTCTTCAGTCAGCCCCAGAGACTGCCAACCAAGATGGCGATAAAAACCTTCGGCGCGAGTACCCGGTTCGGTGCTGAGTTGTAGCTTATGGCAGCCTCCGGCATGGAGCCAATCAACCGCTTGCTGTAACAAGGCCTTACCTATGCCCTTTCCTTCCGACTCCGGCGCGATAAAAAGCGCCCAAATTCTGGCATCATCACGATCGCTACAGACAAAACCCAATAGTTGTGTTTCATCCTCTGCAACCCAAGTGCGCCGCCGACCTGTCAAATAGCTGAGATAGCAAGCTTGAGTGATCCGCCCGGGATCCTGCAGGCGGTTTTCGCGCACATTCAATCTCAACGCCATTATGGCAGGAATATCGCTTAACCTGGCGGTGCGTATGCTTGGGTTCATCCATTGCTAGTAATAAAAACTGTTCACCTGCTCAAATTAACGCCAATCCGGCGGTTATGTCCAGTCATCAATAAGTATTGTTGCCCAAAAGAAGTTTACTCCAGCCAAGCCATAGAAAGTGGAGAAGGCAACACTGTCAATCAGCAACCTATTACTGTTGCTTACACTAAGGAACACACATCAGGCAACGAACGTGTAATTGTAAGGAGCATGAATATACGCTAGGTTTATTCAGCTAATTCAGCCAGATAAATCTGGCAAACGTCAGTACACAAGGATGGTCGCCATGAACGAACAACGCCCCGACTTTATCTACCCTCCCGGCTCAGTGCTTATGCACTCTCCTCTGGTGTTAACCCAGGCCGATATGTACGGCTTTTTCCTCAAGGGCAAGCTTGCCAATCTGCAACGGAGTGTCGATCAAACCCTGAACCGGGTCGCCAACAACAAGATGTATTTCAAGGTGTTGTCCCCCTATGTACTGACAACTTTCACTCAAATCGCCAAGGCTTATTCCAGTGTCGAGGTGGATCGCAACAAGGGTTGGATCCAGGAAACCGATATCATCACCTGGGTGATGGTGGGTAAACAGGCCAATCCAGATTCCGGCGAGATCAGCGAAATCCTGTTTCAGCCGCTGCATATCTGGGTCAATGATGCGATGGCATTGATCAATGGCCGCGAGCTGTTTGGTTATCCCAAATACGCCTGCGAATACCGGATGCCTGGCGTAGATGAGCCGTTGACAGAACTGTCGTTGTCGGCCAAGAGTTTTCAAAAATTTTCCCCGGATGCCGAACTGGCAATGGCACCACTGCTCCAGGTTAAGTGCAGGCCGCAGCAGGAGAACTCCCTCTCACCACTCGAAGCCATAGGCCAAACCTGGGACTTTATTCAGGCCCAAACCGACTTTATTCCCGATCTGGATGCTCTTGGAGCCGAGCAGGTATTCGAACTGCTGTTCAAACCTGCGGTAGAGCAAGTTTTCCTGAAGCAGTTCCCCGACGCTTCCGGCACCAAAGCGGTATATCAGGCGCTGCTGCAGGCGCCCGCCAGAGTCAACAAGGTGCATCATCTGTCGCTGCTGGATAACTCCCTGGTGGCCACCGTCTTTGCCAACGACAGCTTCCCGCTGGCCGACACCCTGGGGGTGCAACTCGGCGAGCAGCAGGTGTTGCTGCCCTACCATGTGAACTTTGACTTTGAGGTACCGCCGGGCGAAGTGTTGGTGGACAACTCTGTGGTCAAAAAAGAGAAAATTGCCATTCTCGGTGGAGGCGTTGCCGCCATTACCGCTGCCATGTGCCTGACCGAACAACCCGGCTGGCAAAACCGGTACCAGATAGATATCTATCAACAGGGCTGGCGCATTGGTGGCAAGGGAGCCTCCGGGCGCAATGCCGCCATGGGGGATCGTATCGAAGAGCATGGGCTGCATATTTGGTTTCTACCAAAATGCCGCGGCCCTGATGCGCAAGGCCTATGAAGAACTGGGGCGAGCGGATGACGCGCCGCTGGCCAGCTTTGTCGAAGCCTTCAAGCCCCATAACTTTATTGTGCTGCAGGAGCAGATAGAGGGTCGCAGCCTGAGCTGGCCCATAGAGTTCCCGCCCATGCCGGGTATCCCCGGCGACAGCACAGAAACCCTGACGCTGTGGAAATTGGTCAAGGCGGCCTTCTACTGGATCCGCCAATGGTTAAAACAGATGGATGAAGTCGATGAGGCCGTGGCCAAGGATAGCCCCAGAGACTGGTTCTCCCGCGACTGGTTTGAACGTCTGAACGATCGCATCGAAGAGGCGCTGGATGACGCCAAAGATAGCCTGGAAACCCTGGGGGATAAGCTGGAGTGCCGCTTCAACCAGTTGATAGGCCAGGAGTGTGACGAACACCACCACCAGGCTGTCGAGGACGATGGCCTAATCGAGAATGCCGTCGATATACTGCATCGGCGTCTCAAGCGCCGCTTTGGCGATCACTTGAGTGACAATGACGAGCTCAGGCGCCTCTACATAGGTGCCGACCTCGGCCTGACCATACTCAAGGGGATGTTTGTCGATGGGGTATTCAAGGGCGGATTCGATGTTATCAACGGCTATGACTACCGCGAATGGCTGCGTCGCCATGGCGCCAGCGAGCGCTACACTGTCGATTCCGCACCGGTCAGGGGCTTCTACGATCTGGTGTTCGCCTACGAACAGGGCGATTTCTCCCGCCCCAATGTGGAAGCCGGCACCATAATCCGCTCCATGCTGCGAATTGCCCTCTGCTACCAAGGGGGCGTGATGTGGAAAATGCAGGCCGGAATGGGCGACACAGTATTCACCCCCTACTATGAAGTGCTGAAACGTCGCGGAGTGCATTTTCACTTCTTCCATCAGGTACAACAGCTGCATTGTCAGGGGCAATCCGTCAGCAGCATAGAGATAGTGGAGCAGGCCAGCCTCAAACCCGGACTCAGCGAGTATCAGCCGCTGGTGGATGTCAAAGGACTCGGCTGCTGGCCAAGTGAGCCTCTGCTATCACAACTGGATGAAACTCAAGCCAGATTAATTGCCGAAAACCGGGTCAACCTGGAACACTTCTGGAGTGATTGGCCGCAGCTGTACCAGCAAGAAACCGGCCACGCTCTGCCGGTGAAACAGCTGCGTAAGGGGGTGGATTTTGACAAGGTGATCTTCGGTCTATCCATAGGAGCCGTTCCTCATGTAGCTAAAGAGGTGATGACCCAAAGTCCGGCGCTATCCCAAGCTGTGGCCAAGGTGCAAACCGTGGCGACCCAGGCCTATCAGCTGTGGCTCAACACAGATCTCAACGGCCTTGGCTGGCAGCTCTTCCCGGCTTCCGGCGAAGAGCCTGTGCTGTCGGCCTTCAGCGAGCCCTATGACACCTGGGCCAGCATGGATCAATTGATTGACAAAGAAAGCTGGCCGATAGGCAGTGTCAAGAATGCCAGTTACTTCTGCTCAGCACTGCCGGTTGCCGAATATCCCCCCAAAGAGCAGAGTAACTTTAACCAGCAAATGAATGCCTTGGCCAAGTCCGGGGCTCTGGGGCAACTCGAGCATCAAATAGGCAATCTCTGGTCGGAAGCCAAAAATGGTTTTGTCTGGGATTGGCTGCACGACCCAGAGGAGCGTCAAGGACAACAGCGCTTTGACAGCCAATACTGGCGTGCCAATATCGACCCGTCCGAGCGGTATGTGTTGTCGGTGAAAGATAGCTCGCGTTTTCGCATCACCACAGACGGTACTGGGCTGGACAACCTCTATGTCACCGGCGATTGGATAAAAACAGGGCTGAATGTGGGCTGCGTCGAAGCCGCAACCATGGCGGGTATGCACACTTCCAAGGCTATTTGTGGCTATCCGCGCCATATCAAGGGTGAAGAAGACTTCTGATAGGCATACAGGCGAGATTTAGCCGGTTCGACTCAGCTTTGGACTTGCTCCGGACTGAGCTTCTGACTTAGCGCCGGACTTAGCCTAGGAATTAGCCCCGTGAGTTCAGCGGGGCAATCCTTCGGCTGCAGCCAGTTGTCTGGCGTGCAGCTCACGGCGACGCAGACTCTTGCACTGATACAAGTCTTTGTCGGCGGCGCGGACCCAATCCTGGATCTTTTCTTTATCTGTACTGGTGGCAGAGCCATGATTGACACAGAGCTCGGCAAAACCTTCACTGGCAATACGCTGCTCAAGCCTCGGCAGCAAGTTCTGCAGTTGCTGCGCCTCGGCTTCCGGCAGCAGCAAAGCAAAGTCATTGCCACTAATGCGAAAAGGCTTGAACTTGGCTTCAGACCAGCTTTGTAACTCTTCTGCTACCGCCAGCAGCAGCCTGTCCCCTTCCCCATGCCCCAGGGTGTCATTGACCCGTTTCAGCCCCTCAATATCCAGCAATACCAACAGATATCCCGGCTTGGGCATGCCACTACTCAGGCAAGTATCCGCCAGACTCTCATCATAGGCCAAGCGGTTGGCAAGACCTGTGAGGCTATCACTGCGGGCCCGCTCCCAAGCAATACCCAACTTGCGGATATACTCCTGGCGCTCTTCCGACAAGAGTTTAAGCTTACTTGCCAACGCCAGGGACAGCAGCAAAGCATCGGCAGTGCCGCCCAGCAGAGTCGCCAGCTCGGCATACTCAAAGAAGTCCGGGGTGATACCCATGTTACCGGGCAATATGATGATTGCCGGCAATAGCAAACAGCTGAAAGCCATAATGAAATAGCGTGCCGGCGAGAAGCCTTTCATCAGACAGACATTACCGCAAACTATCGCCAGCCCAATCCAGAGCATGATAAGCACAGAGGCAATAATCGCCGTATAGGACAAAAGCCAGATACTGGTAGGCAGAGCCAGCACGCAGGCCCACAGCAAGATGCGACTGAGGCGCCAAAGCTTGGGCGAATAGAGAGAAAGCTGCAAAAAATTGTTATAGAACAAAATGTTCAATATGGGCAGGCTGATAAAGAACAGGTGGTGCAACTCGAGTTGCCGGAACTGAAACAGGTGCGCGGGCAAGTGGAAGGTCAGGGCCCAGCCACAGAAGTAGGCCAGCACATAAAGACCGTACCAGAAGAATGCCTTGTCGCGGGTGGTAAAGAAGATGAACAGGTTATAGCAGGCGATAAAAATCAAGCCACCGAGGCATAGCACCACGGCTGTGGCATGCCTGTCGGCGCTGAGCCTGTGTTCCCTTTCCGGAGCCAGGCGGATCTCGGGTGCCGATGAGTAGTAACGGCTTTCAACCTTGACCACCAGCCAATAATCTATCCCCGGCTTGATGGTAAACCGCCTTCCGTAATCAAACAGATACTGATAGTCGGCATCATAACCCGAGTGGGCTTGCTGTTTGCTGCCGTCTTGCCCCAGCAGCAAAAGATCAATGGATTCTATAATGGAGTTGCGTACGTCTATGACCCAAGTCTGTTCACGACTTGCCACTCGTAAAGGATGCACCAGCCAGTAACTGCCGCCGGTCAAACTCAAGCTGGTTTCCTGTTGCTCTCGGATCCAGGCTGGTACCGCCTCGAACGAAGTCGGTGCCAGTTGTTGTGGCTCAGCCTTAAGAATGTAGCTGTTGTCGAGCACCTGAGTGGCCCAGGCACTCACACTGAACTGGAGCAGAACAAACGCCAGCAATAGCCTGAGCAGGGAACCTGGGTGTTTATCCATATTGAAGGGCGAACGTTTGTCTGTCGGCAAATCGATTTCCGTCCAAGGCCATGGCGGTATCCTTATCCTTGAGTACACAAACGCCCAAGGCACTGAATCTATTTTTTATTGTTAATGATTTAACTCTATTTCGGTGAACCACATTTTGCAATCCAGCTCACAGCATTCGTGATAAAATCCTGTCAAGAAATGCCAGTTTGCCACGCTCCGGTGACGAAAAAGTGTAACTTCAATCGATTCTGACCCTATCCCCCACCAACTTGAGCATTTCTGTAGTGACATCCACTTGGTTATCCAACACCAAAAAGTACCACCCCACAGTATTGCCTGTGCCCCTGATACTCAGATAATTACCCCAAAACTGCATCCCGGACTTGAGCAAGTTGTCACGACTGGCACGATTCTCTTCTCTAACTGTAGCAAACAATAGCCGGATACCCATTTCCCGGGCGATTTGGATCCGTTTTTGAGTCAGGGCCGCCGCAATCCCCCGCCGTCTATAGTCGGGGCGCACCATTAAATATCCGAGCTCGGCGATATCTCCGCGACCGGCCTTGATCACAGCGCAGCCCACCAGCTCCCCGGCCACGTTCTGCGCCACTATCACGGCGCGGGACGCCATAAAGGCCTGATGATCCAAGGGGTGAGCATTATCGTCGCGACTGTCCACCAAAGCGCAGGCGGCTGCAGTCAGGTCAGGGCTTTGAGCCAGGGAAAGCGTGATCTCCTGGACAGGATTAGGCATAGATACTCCTTTGGTGACTATACTTGGTGGATATGTGCGCTATTGAAAAGGCGCCCCGATAAAACTTAACCTCGGCTTAACCAGATTAACGTATGACTACAGGTAAAAGCCGCAATTAGTTCGGGAAGGTGCGAATAAGTCCTCATGGCACTCTGGCTTACACAGCAATTGGCGTTCAAGGCATCTGACTGAAGGCATGCCGGGGCCTGTCGAAGTCGGATAACGCCGAAAGCCGGTTGCTGTGTAAGCCCCGAAGGGCGTGGCTTATAGGCCAGTCTGCTGTGTTGTGCTTCTTGCAAAGGACTGAGCCATTTACTGCGAACCACGCCTTGCATCCTGGCCTGTAAGCCGACGCAGAGCACACATGGGACCTGTTCGCACCTTCCTTATGTTAGCCCCATTGAGGGAGTTTGTGGCAGACAACAAACACAATTCTCTGAGTAACTCCAGGTAACTGGGTAGCTGTCACGCTCCGGGAAACAACAAGAGGAAACAAGATGAACCATAGTATCTCAAGTATCGCACTGCTTTGTGGCTCAGGCCTGCTGCTGACTGCCTGTGGCGGCAGCGACAATGACACCCCGCCGACACCGACGCCTGATACCGCCAAAGTCAGCTTTGCCGTGTCTGATGCCCCGGTCGACAGCGCCGAAAAAGTGGTAGTGGCATTTGACAAAATTGAGCTGGTAAGGGCAGGACAGGATAACATCCTCCTCGAGGTCTCCGGCGCCAATGGCGAGGACTACCGCCAACTGGATCTGCTGGAATATCAAGGCAGCGACAGCGCCCTCATCCTCAGCGATGCCGAGTTGGAAGTAGGCACTTATTCAGAACTCATCCTGCATGTATTGGATGAATCGGTCGGTTCAGATCTCAGCTATGTGATCGACGAAACCGGTCAAGTGCCACTCAAACAACCCAGTAATAAACTGCGTTTGGGCAGCTTTGAGGTCGGCAGCGCCGGCGTTCAGCGTTTTACCATAGAGTTTGACTTGCGCCGTAGTCTGGTGGAGAACCAAAATGGCCAGCGTTACAACCTCAAGCCTCATGGCGTGACTATAGTCGACAACGCGACTGTGGCTTCCTTGTCCGGTGAGGTGGATATCAACCTGTTCAACGCAGGTGAGTGTGCTGCCGATAGCGGCAACTTTGTCTACCTCTATCCCGGCCACGATCTGGACCCAACACTGCTGACCGACAACCTGGATCCGGATGTCAATCAGAATGCCGTACCAGAAGGCGCGGTAGTGCCATATAACTCGGTCGAAGTGGAGTATGAAGCGGGTAACTTCGGCAAATACGCCTTTGGCTTTATTCCCGCCGGGGATTATACAGTAGCCTTCAGCTGCAGCGCGGAAAATGACGATCCCGAGCAATATGATGGTCTCATCATTCCCAACCCTGCCCCTCAATTGCATCAGGTCACCCTGAGCAACCAAACCGACACTGTGCAAGACTTCAACGCCGTTGTCGCCCAATAGTTTTCAAAGCCTTATGTGAAAGGGAGCCTATGCTCCCTTTTCTTTTGACTGTCTTCTATTGAGCTCACTTTGCAGAAGGGCCAATGCTGCACCATAAAATGCTGCCACATAAAAAGCTAACGACTATAGATACAACAAGGTCGCCAATCCAAGGAAGGTAAAGAAGCCGACAACATCCGTGACAGTGGTCAGAATCACCGAGCCGGAAAGCGCGGCATCCTGATTGAATTTCTGCAATATCATGGGTACTGCCACCCCGGCCAAGGCCGCAACCAGCATATTGACCAAAATTGCTACGGCTATTGTCATACCAATCAGGTTATCGTCAAACCAGAGCCCGGCCACCAAACCTATGAGTATGGCCCAGAGAATGCCGTTGAGTGCCCCTATTCCGAGTTCGTTCTTCATCAAGGAAAACAGGTTGCCTATGGAAATCTGTCCCATCGCCATGCCGCGGATCATCAGGGTCAATGATTGCGAGCCGGCAATCCCCCCCATAGAGGCCACTATCGGCATCAATACCGCCAGCGCCACTACTTTTGCCAATACATCCTCGAACAAACCTATGGTGGCAGAGGCCAAAAATGCCGTCAGCAGATTGATCCCCAGCCAAATGGCGCGGCGACGCGCACCCTTGACGATAGGCGCAAACAGGTCATCGGATTCATCCATACCGGCCGAAGCCATCAAACGCGCTTCATAGTGTTCCCTGACCAAGGCGGTTGCCGTTCGCAGCGTCAAGCGGCCGATTAAGGTGCCTTCTTCATCGACCACCGGCAACTCAATATCTGAGCTGTGCTCTATCGCTTCGGCCGCCTCTATTAAGGATGAGTCGGCCGACAATACCCGGCTGTCCGGTTCAATAAGCGAAATAAGCGGGGTTTGTGGATCCTGGCGAAAAATCTCATAGCGACTGACGGTTCCCTGGTAGTGATTATCCTCATCCACCAGATAGAGATTTTCGCAGCAATCCAAGTCAATACGGCGGAAAAAACGTTGCGCCTGTTCCACCCGGCTCTTGTTACTGAGCACCAAGGCCTGATGCTCTGTATAACGACCTATTTCATTTTCCGAGTACTGATCATAAAGCTCGTAGCGCTTGCGTTGCCGTTCACCCATTTGCGCCAAAGCGCGGTCGATAAAGCTGTCGGGCAGATAATCGCTCCATTCAATCATCTCTTCAGCTGACAACTGCGCCAGCAACAGATCCACCTCTTCCACCGACATCTGCCTAAGGAGGCTCATCCTGGGTTCGGCGCGCATCAAGCTGAGCACTGCAGGCCGCACGGCGAAGGCTATCTGATCCCAGCGCTCATAGCGTTCATCCAGCGGCAAGGATTCCAGCAATAAGGCTATAGTGCCAGGTTCGGCCTCTTCAAGGATCTCACCAAAAACCTCGGCCTGAGCTTCGCCCTCCAATAGCGTTAACTGCTGTACCACCTGCCCCACTTCTGCTTGAGGTTGAAGCTCCGGCTCGGCTGCTGTTTGTGTCACTCAACTCTCCTCTTTCTTTTTAGTATGCGCTTGGGCCAAAATTTAAATTGCACACCAATAAATTGCTGGCAATGGAAATTATGTTATATAGTAAAGCTTCAACCAAGGAGCCACTATGTCTAACTCAATATACGCTATCCCACTGGAGAATATCCAAGGACAACAAACGGATCTCAGCGAATTTCAAGGCCGGGTCATGTTACTGGTCAATACCGCCAGTGCCTGTGGCTTTACCCCTCAGTATGCCGGATTGGAAAGCCTGTATCAGGAATTCAAAGACCAAGGCCTGGTGATACTCGGCTTTCCCTGTAACCAGTTTGGTGCTCAGGAAAAGGGCAATGAGCAGGAGATCCAGTCCTTCTGCGAATTGAATTTTGGTGTGAGCTTCCCACTGTTTGCCAAGCTGGAAGTCAATGGCCCCAATGCTCATCCCTTGTTTAAACTGCTCAAGCAGCAGGCCCCTGGCGTGTTGGGTTCGGAAGGAATTAAATGGAATTTCACCAAATTTCTGGTCGATCGCCATGGCAAAGTCATCACGCGCTATGCTCCCACAACCAAACCCGAGGCTCTGCGTGAACAAATTCTCCAGCTGTTACAGGGTAATTAATTGAAAAATAAACCAATTAAAAAAACATGATTATTTTTCGCCATTCAGGGGGAACCAAAACATCACTACAGACTCCAACATAATGAGCAGTGAATTTACTTTTTCATGTTCATCATTCTCCCTAAGGGGCTTCTAGCGCGGCCCCATTGATCTTCGATAGATCATAAGGCAGTCCCTAATGGCTAATGCCGTTCACTTAGTGTGAACGGCATTTTTCTTAGGCTTAATGGGATACTTGTTTTTACTCATTTTTAACGCACGTGGATAGGCTCTA
>NZ_JBKORL010000057.1:0-77458 GCF_047314525.1 Shewanella sp. BJSY2023SW007
TGCCTCGGCTTCAGGCAACCTATTGCGGTATTCAATGAATTACGCAAGGCAGC
The DNA here is from genome assembly GCF_047314525.1 of Shewanella sp. BJSY2023SW007. Taxonomy (NCBI): domain Bacteria; kingdom Pseudomonadati; phylum Pseudomonadota; class Gammaproteobacteria; order Alteromonadales; family Shewanellaceae; genus Shewanella; species Shewanella sp. BJSY2023SW007. Next base: position 54 of record NZ_JBKORL010000057.1, read on the forward strand.
CTAATTTAGCGAGTGGTGCACTTCGGAGTTGAATTCGCGGGAGGTTTTATGGCACTTATTTATGAGGTTCAGGTTCGGGGAGCGGCCAAGGTGTTGGTACATGAAGTCAGCTCCCGCGCGGCCGCCGATCTATTGGTTTATCGAGTCGACAGCCGCGGCGCTACGCACAATCAGGATAGCCTCTGGTGTCAGGTGGCGAGCCGCTCAACGGCCACATCACTCATTCATTGGGTCAGCCATCGCAGCGCAGCTGATCTGCTGGTGTATTTTGTCAGCAGCCGCGGAGCCAGCGGTTGGCAAACCCAGCACCCGCTCAAAGGCCGTTTGTAACCGAGCTGCGTCTAAATCCAGGTAAAAAGGACGTCGGGAAGGTGAAAGAATGGATATTGGAAAACAGCCTTGGCTGCGTTGCTAAGTCGGGGCATAGCGTTGGATTACTGCTTTGATGATGACAGTGAATTCGGAGATTATGCTTGCTTGGCGGCGTTGATCTTCGGTCACAACCCAAAAAGGTTTAACCAGCTGTATGCCGATGGTGTCGAGCAGGCGCTTGTCGACAGTTTCGATTGGTCGTTCTTGCTTACCGAGCATGAACTGACTCTTGAGCATATTGAAGCCCTTAAGCTGTTGTCCCGCAGCGCTACGTTACCCATAGATGAGATTGGCGAATGCCTGTTAGAAAGAGAAGATGAAGCACTGCTGGCTGCTTTTGACTCCCTGCGCTGATGTCTTGGGCTGAAGAACTTTATCAATCACGGCGCGAATGGCTGTTGAGGTTGTGAGCGGGAAACTCTGGGTGTTGTAAGAAACTGCCGACTTTCAAGGAGCGAAAAAATATGAATCTACTGCTGCTCAGTAATCACCAAAGCGCAATCGGCCATAAGGCGCTAGCGTTTGTTATTGAGGCTTTGGGGCTTAAAGGACAAGTCGGTGGTTACATAGGTTCAGAGCCTGACCCCGAGGAAGATTTCTACCGGCCAACACAGGCTTTTTATCAAGGCCTTGGCATAGGTCTCAACACCTACCTGGATTTTGAACAGGGCTTTAATGACACTGCGATGCAGACGTTGCTGGATAAGCCTTTAGTGCATCTCTCTGGCGGGGATACTTACCGTTTTTTACATGGATTGCATAGCCGCAATCAACAGCAGAAACTCAAGAGTTATGCTGCATCCGGACATCTCTTATTTGTGCCCCATGTGGTTCATTCGCAGAGCCGAGATCAATCCCATGGCCTCAGCCAAAAACAGCGTGCAAAGCAATTGGCTAAGCGGCATGGTTTGCCCGTTTATCTCTGCTCGGATGAAGACGCGCTGGCCATTATTGATGGCTATCTTCACTGTTTTGGCGCGCCGGAGATCATCCTGCCAGAGGCTATCGCCTGAGCCCTGCAGTGCAGCAGTGCCCGTTCATCGGGATGACAAATCCCATTTATTGGGGTAGTTTGAACATTATTGATGGCTTATGCCAACAAGGCCTTAAGGAAGCAAGGCATCACCCAAGAGGAAGCAAGGATGGCAGCAGAACTGATCAAATCGTCAATGACTACAGTGCAGAATGGAGTGGCCAAAGCCGATGGCAAAATCTCCTTGACCGGCAATGAACTCAAGTTTGTGCCTTTCAATCAGCAACTGGGGCTGGGGCCCTATACACTCAAGCGCGATGATATCTGCGCGGTAGAAAAGTGTCTGGCTACTGGCGGCGGTATTTTCCCCATATCGGCAGATGCGCTGCGGGTCATTCTCAATGATGGCAAGCGTTATGAGTTTATTCTGGCAGATACCTCAGAGTGGCTTACGCTGCTGTAATTTTGTGCCTCTTTCGGTAAAAGCGGCATAGTCGGGAGCTGGGTATGAAAGTACTGACGATGGCTCAAGGGCAATGGTACCTGTTGGAGCATGAAGGGCTGTTATATCTGGATGTGCTTTGCCGACATAGCAACCGCTTTATGATCCAGCTCAATGAGCGGGAAGTGGCAGAGTATCGCCGCTCCGGCAATCTATTTCTCGAGCAACTGGCCCGGAATATTCAATATGCAGTACCTATCCTCAAGGGGGCACGCTCCAGTTTCCAGGGGCGGGATCAGCTCCGTCAACTGGGGGAGTTGGCCAATACCGCGGAACGTGAATGGCTGGCGGCTAAAGAAGCTGAGCAGTGACTACCAGAGAAACAGCCTCAAAATGAGATTTTATCAGGAAAGCCGTGCAAGCCGTATTTAAGCAAACCGAGGGCGATGACCTCGAGGCCGTTATTGAAGTAGCGGGCAGTAGCTTGCTGTGATGAACGAATTCGGCAGTGACAGCCTGACTTATGGTGGTGGGCTTTGTTATCGGAAGATATTTCCGGAAAAATACTCATACTGTTGCGGCGATTTTTGGGGCTCAGCGAATAGCTGGTGTGTCTCTCGGGATTGCAATCATGCTATCAAAGGCCGCATAATCGAATACGGCCTTGCCCAGGCTTCATGCCGATACCTAAAGGCTTTCAAAACAAGGTCACGGAAAACCCAAGGTTTTGTGACAGTTATTCTGATAGGAAAAGGAATTTTACCTCAATGCTTCTGCAATCTTTTATAGAGCATCTGCCACCCGGCGCAGATATCAAATCAGTATCGGCGCCAACTCTTGCCAAATATCGGGACCATTTGCCCGAGTGCTTATTGGAACTGTGGCAACAACATGGCTTTGGCCACTATGGTGATGGTTTAATCCAACTTATTGATCCGGATGAATACCTGGACAATCTCTGGGGCTGGCTGATGTTGGATGAAGACATGAGTCGCATCCCGTTCGCTATCAGCTGTTTTGGCGACATTTTTTATTATCGGCTCCTTAGCGATGAAGGGGATGAAGATATCGCCTTTATCGATCCCCACACTTCGCAGACAGATGTGCTCACCTGGAGCATGGAAGACTTCTTCAATGACTGGTGTTGTGACGATGAAGTGCAAACCAGCTTCTTCAGGAAGAAGGAACTTCAACAAGTCAGTGATCAGCAAGGCAAGCTGCAGCCGAACCAGATCTACTTTTACACCCCGGCACTGCGTCTCGGGGGAGAGCCTGCCGCTGATAAGACTCAAAGAGGCGATGCCAGAGTGCAACTGGACTTCTTGCTGCAGTTGGCACTGGAAGCCTAACCGCGAGAGCAGGATGAGAAATTGAACCGGGTAGCGGTCATAGTTTACTGCCGGGTCTGTTTGTATACGCTCGGCAAGCTGGTTTTGTCGGCGCACTGGGCCATGTTTATCGATTCCCCCTCCATGCTTGGCGTTGTTACGCTCGCGCTGGGTTGTTGCATAATCATCAACTGATTTGCCGCACCATATCTGTTCTGTGGTGCCGAGCAGCAAGTGGGACAAAACGCCGGATAGATAAATCGATATAGTGGAAAAGTGAGCCAAGCAGAGAGTTCTTATGTTTGCCCATTTGTTTCGAAAACGAAAAATAAGGCAATATGCCCGTAAGCTATCCAGGGATTTGCTAAAGCATTATGGCAAGAAGAGATATTATTCCAGAAATCAGCTGGAAAGGGCCTTAATCAGACAAAAGCTCGGGCGTCCTCCTAAAGCCTGTGATAGCAATGGCAGGATTTCGACCAACGAATATTATGCCTATGCCATGTACTGCTCACCGGCCGAGTTTTCCCGTATTTCGATGCAACCATCCATAACTCAAGGTCCCAGTGAGCCGGACTATGGTCAACTGAGAAGGGAAGCTGCGGAGGTTATCTTTGGTCGGCCACAGGATTTTTCTGTCGCTTGCCTGCATGATGCCTGTACAGGCCATAGTGCAGCGGAAGCCGCCGCTGCGGATCCGGGGTATGATTCTGGCGGTGATTAAGCTAGTTGGTCTTTGCTTCAGTGATAACTTCTCTTGGTTGACGGTTCGTTCGGCGAATGTCGTAAACCGGGTCAAAGAATGAGAAGCTTATACGCAGGGAGAGGGCAATGCCGGAACTATTGATCCAGCTTGTGCTGGGTTTTGCGCTGCTGACGGGCGTTTTGGGCTGGTTTGCCTTGATGTTTGCCTCGCTTCCCGGCGCCGAGCTGCATCGCAGTTTGTCTATGCGTCTGGTGCGAGGGTTGTTTTACAGCTATCCCCTTTGGGTGTTGGTGCCGGTATATCAGCTTAAATACACCTTGGTGGCAAGCTCTGTGGATTTGCTTTGGGGGATAGTCCCAATGCTGCCTTTGCTGTTGGTTTGGTTGATATTTACCCTTCAGGGGCGGGAGCTTAAACGGCGGCAACAATTAAAAGCGGTATCAAAGCCCACGACCAAACAGGAGTAGAAGGGCAAATATGGCTAAACCAGAGGCTGTTAATGCCCAAGTGATACCCATAGCCCATCGATACCCGCAAGAGTGGCCTAACAATCAAGGAGGTTTAGATGGTGACTATCGCCGAGCTGCAAGCTTTTATCGAACGCGAGCTGCCACATAGCGGCATTGTGATTGAACATCTGGGAGATAAGTCGGCTAGAGTGCGTAAGCCGATAACTCAGGCGCACTTGCGCCCCGGTGGTACTGTCTCTGGGCCGACCATGATGGAGCTGGCGGATATTGCCATCTATGTCGCCTTGCTGGGGGAAATAGGCATAGTGCCTCTGGCGGTAACCACTAACCTGAATATCAACTTCCTGCGTAAACCCAGCGCCGAGTGTGACATAGTTGCCGATTGTAGGCTGCTGAAACTGGGTAAATCCCTGGCGATTGCCGAAGTGTCTGTGTTTTCAGATGGACACAGCGAAGTTGTGGCTCATGCCGTGGGCACTTATTCCATTCCGCCGACGAACTAGCCGCTAACTCCATTCAAAAATTGTTGCAGCCCTTGTGACTCTATCCTTCCTCGGGCTTTGGTCCTGTTCAATGCCGAACTCGATAACTGTGATGTATTGTTTTTTGGGCCTTCGGCATCCAGGGAGTATCTGCAACCTGACCAAGTATTTTCTGGATAGGTGCTTGCCTACTTCATCTAGTTTGCGACTCAGTCATGAAACGGCTTCAATAAAATTAAAAAGGCTCCTTTTGGAGCCTTTTGGCTTATCTAAGGCTAAAACTGGTAGGTGACAGAGACCCCAAAGTTACGGGGATCGACTATCGCCGCATAGCCATCCGGGTAGTTACGGGCTGCCGGAGAGCGACTCAACACGGCTTTCTCATCAAAGGCGTTGTTGACGAAGGCGTTGAAGATCCAGTTGTCTGTCTCATAATTGAGCGACATACGTGCCAGCACATAGTCACCGGCAACTCGTTCCTCTGTGTTCTCAAAGTCACCATAGTACTCACCGACATAGTTGGCGGAGACACTGAAGGTAAGCTGATCTGTCAGCCAATACTGGGCACCGAGATTGGCGGTCCTTGAGGGGGCCGAATCCAGTTCATTGCCCTTGGCAGAGGCATAACCTTCTCCAGGTTCCTTGATTTCCGAACTCAACAGCCCAAGGCCGCCGTGCAGGCGCAGATCCCGGGTCAGCATGGCTGAGGCTTCAAACTCGGCACCATAGGTAATCACCTTGTCCATGTTGATAACCCGTCTGGCAGAACCTGTGGCCTGATATCCATCGTAGTCGTTGTAGAACAGGTTGGCGCTCAGGTTGATATTACCGCCATCCAGGCTGGTTCTCAGCCCAAGTTCATAGGCGTTAACGTACTCTTCATCGTAGAAGTAGAACTCATTCTCCGGAAAGCCTATCGCCGCACCGGCGGCGTTGTAGCCACGGCGACCGCTTAAGGAGACTGTGGTCTCGGCATTGATATCGTATTGCAGCACCAGCTTGGGCAACTTGATGGTCTTGCTGTTGTCCAGGGTGTCTTCTATGGGCGTTTGCGGCTGCTTCATCCAGAAGTTACGCAGCTGGGATTCCCGTTCGACCCGGCCTCCGGCAGTGATCCTGAAGTCGTCGGTGAAGTTATAGGTAAATTCGCCGAAAACCGCCTTGGAGTCACTATTGTCGTCGCCGCGATAAACCGAACCACCGATACTGTTGAAGTCTTGATCGCGCTTGAAATAGTAGAGGCCGATAAAGCCGCTGTAGAGTTCGCTGCTAAGGCCAAAATGCAGCTTGGTTTCAGCCGTGGTGTTGGACTCCTTCATACTCACCACTTGCTCGGTAGCAGGATCCTTGTCATAAGTATCCATCACCCAGTTGTAGTTCATTCTGGCCAGCAAGAAGTCGACCGAGAAATTGTCACTGATCCTGTAGTCCAGCTTGATGCTGCCGGTATCTGATTCAGTGTCCATGTTTCTGGGGTTGATGGGCTGATACTTCCAGGGATCGTCACCACTGAAGTATTGCCGTCCCGTGTTGCCGCGCTCATGGTTTTTGGAATAGCTGAGCATGGCCTTGAGGCCGTCAATAGCTGCGGGCTCCCACAGGAGTTTGGCTCTTATTCTGTCTGTGTTGAGCTTATTCAGATCAAAGCCAGGCGGGTTAGCTTCATGGATAACAGGGTTGGCGTAAGTTTCACCATCGGTATGCTGCGCCGACAGGCGAAAGGCCAGCTCATCTTCAATCAAAGGGCCGGAGATAGCGGCGGCCGAGTCTATATATTGGCTCTCGCTGCGATAACCCACCCGAGCGGCACCCTGCCAGTCAAAAGTCGGATCCTTGGTCTTGATAAACATGGCACCGCCTATGCTGTTGCGGCCATTGCTGGTGGATTGGGGACCACGAAACACTTCAATCTGCTCTATGCCCCACATGCCGGTATCGCCGGTCAAATCCGCCATAAAAGGTTCTGCCACTCCGTCGGTTATGGTAGATACCCGGGTCTTGGCGCCGCCGGAAACCCCACTAAAGCCGGTGGCGGCGCCGTTACCGGAAACCCCACGGATATTGGGCATCTGCCCGGACAGCACTACCAGGTTGGGGATTTCAGAGATGGCGTCGTGCACCGACAGGTATTGCAGTGTCTTAAGCTGCTCTTCCGTGATGACAGATACAGATGAACTCACGTCTTTCAATGATTTCTCTGTCTTTTCCCCCAAAACGACAATTTTTTCGATTGATTGATTTCCGCGCTCGACAGCATCGTCGGCAAAGGCCGGTGATGCCAGCATAGCGAGCAGCAGGGCGTTGAGCTTAAACGTGTAGCTAGGCATGAGTATCTGTCCTGATTAACAAATGAAGTGATTGAGAAAATAAGCGTTAAGTGGGGGCAAATTTATAGATATGAAATTACGATCGCAAGTGATAATTATTATCATTTGATAAAATGTGATCGAATGCAGGGGTACTTTTATCTAACCGGGACAAAATGGATACACGAAATGAGTGGCCGCAGACGTTGGAATAGATGGGGCAAGTATCTGAGCGCTCACAAGGTGAGTTGCCAGGGTTAAGTTTGCTCTTTGAGGGAAGATATGAACAAAAGGCTTGCCGCCGCTTTGATAATCCGGCCTTTACAATTAACCGGGCGCAGTTGAGGTTTACGGCTACTTGAAGGCCACACTCCGGATAAGTGAGCATGGCTTACCTGAGGGGGGTATAGTCGTTTGGCGCCCGAACTCCATTTCGGGCCAGGCCCAAGGAGAACAGACAGCTATTAAACCGTCTGCTCGGTCTTGGGCGCGCGTTTGTGCCGTTTATGCCTTGATTGTTTATCATTGGGAGGCCGATTCTTTGACGGTTTTCCCATTGGTCTATTGGGTGAATGTGTCGCTTTTTTGCCTGTAGCTTGTCTTGGGCTTTTGCCTTCGGCATCCGGTTTTCTTCGTAATCGGCAATGTTTGGGAATTCTGGCTATCACTTCGGCAAACAGGTTTCTGTGTTTCCCGGCGGCGCCAGGGCGACTCAGAAACTCGAGATCGCCGAAGAAGAGCAGGCTTTGCTTGGCGCGGGAGCAGGCCACATTGAGTCGTTTCCAGTCGAGAATAAAGCGCAGGTTGCCCCGGGTTCGCACTGTGGAATAACAGACTATCTCATCTTCGCTGCCTTGAAAGCTGTCCACTGTATTAATGCGGATATTGAACTGACCCAGGCGATATTCCCCACTTGCCGCGGGCGATGATAACTCGCTCATCAGGGCACGGATCAGTCGTTTTTGGGCGCCATAAGGGGTGATGACGGCGATGCCCAGAGGCGTGGCAGGCTGATGAGTCACCCGGCTCTCAGTGGTGTTTTCCGGGAGATTATTTTTGTCTGCCAGATTCTTGATAAAGGTGACTATCGCCTCGGCTTCTTCGCGATTGTACTTACTGGTGCCTTCTTGTTGCTGTTGACCGGCGACATCTTTCCAAATCAAGGTGTGCGGCAGGACGAAGTCTTGTTCATTCAGTTGTCGGCCGTTGAACAGTTGTCGCTCACCGTCCGGGCTGTAAAAGAGCTCGGCGACCAGATCGCCTATCTTTTCCGGCATTCTGAACTGTTCAGCCAAAAAGCTTTTGCTTGTGGGCGGCAGTTGTTCATATAGGCCTTCAAAGAAACTGGTTTCCAGGAAACATTCGTTCAAAAAGGGTAATTCGTCATTGGCTTCATCTGTTTGCAGTAGCGGCGCAACGCTGGGAGGCAGTTGGAAATGATCGCCAATCAGTATCACCTTGCGGGCTCTGAGCAGAGGGATCATGAGTTCGGGTACCGTGGAGCGACCGGCTTCATCAATGATCACGAGGTCGAACCTGAGCTGATCTATGCTTTGACGTCTGGAGGCCAGTCCAACGCAAGTCGCGCCAACCAGATTATGATCTGCCAGTAACATCCAGTTGAGCTCTTTATCAAGCCTTTGTTGTTCCTGCTCTGCGCCCAAAACGCCGTAAAGCCAACGGTGAGCCAGCTCAGGCAAAGGTTCGGCTTCGGTTGTACAGGCCAGGGCACTGCGGCGACTTCGCTGTTCAAAGTCATTCAGTTTTTGTTTAATGGTGTAGTCGCTGAGTTTGCCACTGACCTTGTCATCGGCCCCAATTCTCAATAGCCGTACATCTTGCTGCTCCAGCAAGGCTTGGTGTAAATCAATAAAGCGTGCCAGGGCGTTGTCTACCGCCGCATGTTGCTGCGATACCAATAATACCCGGGTCTCTGGACTATGGTGGAAAATCTGGTGCAGCATCTCCACTATGCAAGTGGTCTTGGCGGTACCGGGTGGCCCCTGGATCAGAGCAAGATACTGCTCACTGAGTGCTGTGCGGATAACCTGCTTCTGGCGTTCGGTCAGTTGGGTATTTTGCCAGCAAAGATCTTCGCGCAATCTGTGTTGCCAGAATGGATCCTGTTGCGGTGTATAGCTGCCCGGTGCCAGAAGTATCTGCTTTAGCCTGGGCTCGACCAAGGCATCGTTACGAAATGCATCCAAAGCCGCTTGTTGTCGCTGAAGCGCGTCGTCAAACAGCTTGAGACTGAGCCGCAGGCATGTTTTTGTTGCACCGACCTGAGTGGATTGCAGCTCTTGGGCCCATTTTTGCGGTAGCCTCAGCTGCATACTATCGGAATCGATAGTCACTTCGAGGCGGTTTTGTTGCCGGGCGGGAAGGGGATTGAGCCAGACAAATTCGCCTGCGGCGGTTTCGCCCCAGTATTCGAGGGTGCAACGAGGCGAAAAACCACTGCTTTGCTGCGCTTTGAACCCGGCTTTGAAATCCGCCAGCAGCTGGTGCTGACTGTCATCGACGATAAAGTGCAGCAGTAAGTCCTGCTCTTGCTCCTGCAGCTTGTCGGCTTGTCCCACCAAGGTGATATCCAACTGCGCCTGCTGATAATCGAGTACGCTTTGCCACTGACCCAGCATCTTCAGTTGCGCCATCCGCGTCTGGCTGTCGGCTTCACTGCTGCTCAAGTGGTTGATAAAGGCGACAAGGGCACTGATACCATCCGGATTGGCCAGCACACTGGACTCAAGAGCACTGTCTGCCGGGATCAACATAAAGGGCAGCTCATACCCCTGACCTCTGTCTTCAAAGTCTTCGACATCGCTGACCCGCAAACAGGCTTGCTTGGTATCAATTTGGCAGTTCAGCGCCAGAGTGTGGCGGGCCAGTCGTAAGTCACCACTGTCCTGTTCCATATCGGAATGGAGCAAGCGCCAGGGCGTTGGATCATCCGCCCGCAGCGCCATGAGCTCCTGCTCAGAAAATAGCTCTGAAGGCAGGTAAAGATAGAGTGAGCCTTCATCTGTGCCGCCGAGTTCGGCCGTGTCCAGCATATTGAGTTGAATTCTTCCCCGGGATTGCTGCTGGCCGGGACTTGCATCCAGCGTCAGGTTGTAAAGCTCTGGCCAGGCTTGTATCTGTTGGCCCGGTAGCAGTTCCAACATGGGGTTGGGGGTCATCTGCCTTGGCAGAAAGGCGGATATGGCCTTGCCTTGAGTATGGGCCAGATAACCTTTGGCTACCCGGCGTTCAATTTCGAATGCCATTGGCCTGGCAGACATTATCGCCTCTACCCAGGCGACACCTCTGGCGACACAGGCATAGAATAACCGGGTGCCATTTTTGCCGCTGCGTTGGCGAGTTATTTGCAGCGGAATGGCTTGTGGATCGTCATAGCTGAAAAACAGCTTGCGCTGCAGGTCGTTGCTCCAGCCCTGCAAGCCCAGGTTATTGCCAAGATGCAGCCTGCTGTTGAAGGGCAGGTCTTTATCCAGTTCATCTTGCTCTACCAGCACCACTTTCCCGACATAGAGCCATTCTGCGGGTAAGGTCGGGCTCGGTGGCGTAAGCTCATCCAGGCGTTTTTTGAGTTCAGATACTGAAGGTTCGGTGTCGAGCGTATCCCGCACGGCTTTGAGTTGTGCCAGATACCAGTCGAGATAGTCTTTGTAGGCAACCAGGCGGCTGCGGGCATCTTCTACCTGACAATAACTTTGCTGCAGCGCCCGGCGCCGATAGGGGCTGAGCCCCTCATCATTGAGCTCTGTGGCTATTTGCTCGGGTAGCAGTTGGAGTTCGGCGTCTATCAGGCTGACTTTATTCAGCAGCTCATAATATTGAGCTTCCATTTTGGAGCAGAGTTGCTGCAACGATTGACTCAACTGTAGAGCTTGCTGCCTGTCGTGCTCTGCCGCCATACTGCTATAACGCCAATTGAGAGCGTCTATGTCTCCGCGCAACTCGTCGTGGCGCTGATGTTCTTTAGCTGTGGCTCTATCGAACAACCAAGCGGTCGCAGTTGCTGTGACAGTAACCCCTATGCCTATGATGATGGCTGGCAGCACTCAATAAACTCCTGGATTAAAGGTTCGGCAATTTATGCAACAGTTGCAGCAGCTGATATTCTTCATCGCTGGCTTCACCCAAACTCACCTTATGGCGCAAAATCTCAATCGTCTGCTCGCGACTTTGATGATCCTGTTGCCAGCGTTGATGGGCCTGTTCATTGAGTTGATGTTCATTGTCGGCCTTGAGCCTGTCGAGGGCGATTTCCTGACTGCGCTCCTGGTGTTTGAGTTGCGCCTGACGTAATTCGTTGTCGGACAGCTCTATCTCTTTTAACGCTTCGGTTTTTACTCTTTCAGTTTCCGCTCTGGCAGTTTCCAGTTGGTTGTAACTCTGATAAGCACTGACCGCCTCTTTGGCTAGTGCAACGACTTCTGCGCCGCTTAGCTCCGGGGTTTTACTTTGTGGTTTGGCCGGGGACTTGGTGTTAATTCGGCTGGGAGTTTTCATTTGTGTGTGCCCTCTGAACTTCAATAGCCTTGATTTAGGTGACTAGGGTTGACGATAATGAATCGCAAATCGTTAACTAAGCTTGGTGTTACTCAAAAGCGCCGACCAAGCACAAGAGTTGTGCCTTCATTAACTCATCGGTCAGTCTGCTGAGTCGTCTGAGCTCTGGACATTCACGGCGAGCGGTACTTCTCAGATGCTGCAACTGTCCAAGAAATAGCTCCAGACTCTGGCGGCGACTCTGTAGTTCTGCGACAAGTTGAGTCGTCAGGTGATTGTCGTGCTGTAATCTGTGTTGCAGCAGTGTCATGCGCTCCTCGGCCTCCATTTGCCAGAGCGTTTGCTCCAGTGCCATCTGTTTGCTGAGGTTTTTGAGTTGATGCTGCAACGTACGTTTTTGTGCTTGCAACTGCTCGGTGACTTCTTTGGCACGCTGCAGCTTAAAATAGGAGTTGAGGCAGTCAAGTACCGAAATGGCGGCATCGACCCACACCAATACAGGGTTAACCCCTTTGGCGCCGCGCATCAGTTGGTAACCTATTCGGCCAGCCTGGTAGAGCCTCGCCTGCCGGGCACTGCCAATTTCCAGGGTTTTACTGGCAAACAGTGAAACAGTTTTCATTGGTTTGGCTCCAACGAGGTTTCAAATTGTGCCTTGAGTGCCGCCATCAGCTGCGGCTTGTCGAGTCGCAGTGGGCGCAGGCTCTGGTTCAGAGTAATGTGACGACTAATGCCGGTATCAAGGGACTCCTCTTTCGCGCCGATGACCTGCAACAGTTCGCTTATGGGCTTTTCAGCGCTCTTGGGCCAACTAGCGTTGCCTTCGACTCGCTCGCTGGTGTTAATAATGGCGCCGCTCAACTGGCACAAGTGGAGTCGACTGGGTGGGGGAGTTGCCAGTGTTGAATCGAGCAGGGGCGGCACAGTGTAATTAGCCTGATATTCGAGTGTCGGGGCTTTTAATAGCAGTGTGCCGCGTTTTTCCGAAGTTAATGATGTTTCGCTATCAAGCTCGACCCAGGCATAACTAAGCTCTGTTTCATCGCCGATAATCTCAAGCTGTGGCTGCCAGGCAGTACGCTGCTCCTGCAGCATCCTGTGATACTTGGTCGGACAAAGCTGTTGCATCAGCTCGGTTAGCTCCCCTTGATTTTCCAGGCTGGAGGCCAATCGGCGGTTCAGTCTTTGCTGTTGCAGCACCTGCTGAATATTCCAGTCTGTTTCGTACTCTCTCAAGGTCATCCAGGGTTCGGAGGGGTTATTTTTCAATAATAGTTGTTCATCGTGGCACCAAACGGGATTGAGTTGCGGATCCATCACATCAAGCCACAGCACAAATTTCAGCTCGGTCAGCTCACAAGCCAGTGCCATTTGACTCCCTTGTGGGGTCAATTGGCGCAGATCATCTTCCAGCCAGCCGAGTGCACATAAACGTTCGAGCAATGGCGTCAGTTGTGAGCTTGTCAGTGCGGTAACTTGCTGGATCTGTTCCTGGGTTACACCGTATAAGGTAAAAGATTGCAGTAAAAAACGTGAGACCTTACCCAGGATCTCCAACTGCTGATGACGAAAGCTCAACCGATAACGACGCATGGGCAGAAGAATATTCAAAGGGGCTGGAAGGCTATTTGTATGGGCCACTGTTGGATCTTACTTATCTGTTTGAGCTGGAGGTTTATGTCATGAGAGACGGCGCAAACCTTAACACGAAAGTTGAAATAAAAAACCAGATATTGAGTGTTTTTTTGAAAAAAATATTAATATATGCAACAGCTTGCATAAAATTGATTCAATATGATTTCAAAGCTTGTCAGCGAGTGTGTTATTGCGCCTACTATGGATCTGCGCCGATAGCAGTTGCCAGTGAGGTGCTAAATAATCATTGAACATTCGTTCTGCCAAGTGCTGCTTCATTCTTTGCCAAAGATTGGGAGAATTGTTGAGTTGCAGTAAGATTTGCTCCTTGAGCCACTGTTCATCGAAGCCCGCCCACTCACCACAGACGTCGAATAAATTGGGGCCACAAACGGGCGCAACTTCCCGATAGAGAATATGCTCCAGTTCTTTTAGAGAATAAGGGGAAAGAGCACATACCCGGATAATGCCGGGGTAGTGCAGAGTGACATCGGTATCAAGAAACAAGTCTGACAGTGCGCTCCATACCGCTTGGCGGATGGGGAATTTTACTGTTTCTTCCAGCATTATATGGGAGGGGGATTCAGCCATAGGATCCTTCCTTTAAGGCTGTTATTTGTGCAGAGAGGGTAACCAAAGACATCAGAGACATCAAGTTATCAAACTCTCATTGCTAATTTAGCCAAGCAGATCCAATAAAAAGGCCACAGATGTGGCCTTGGGTGATTTATGGATGTGAGTTTATTTGACTCTCATGCCTGGCTGAGCACCTTCATGGGGCTCAAGGATCCACAGCTCCTTGCCACCCGGGCCCGCGGCCAGCACCATGCCTTCAGACAGACCAAAGCGCATCTTGCGAGGAGCCAGGTTGGCTACCATTACTGTCAGTTTGCCTTCGAGATCTTCCGGGGCATAAGCCGACTTGATACCGGCAAATACCTGACGGGTTTCGCCGCCGAGATCCAGCTGTAATTTCAGTAGCTTGTTGGCTTCAGGCACATGCTCGGCCTTCTTGATAAGTGCAATCCGCAGATCCAGCTTGGCAAAGTCGTCAAACTCTATGGTTGGGCTGATAGGGTCATCCGCCAATGGGCTGCAGGCCTTGGGCGTATCCTCGGTTGCCTTGAGGCTTTCCTTGGAGGCTTCCACCATGGCGCTCACCTTATCGAGCTCGATGCGTTGCATCATGGGCTTGAACGGGTTGATTTCGTGACCGGCCATATCCAGTGCCAAGCCACTCCAAGTGAGTTCCAGCTTGAGGAAGGCTTCAACATCGGTGGCCAAGCGTGGCAGAACCGGCTTGAGATAAGTCACCAGAATACGGAATAAATTCAGCGCCACTGAGCATACCTGATGGGCGCGGGCCAGGGTTTCTTCGTTTTTCACCAACTGCCAAGGAGCTTCATCGGCAACGTAAGCGTTGGCGACATCGGCCAGCGCCATGATTTCACGCATCGCCTTGCCGTATTCGCGGCCTTCATACAGCTCGGCGATCAGTTCCTGTTTGGCCAGGAAGGACTCGGCCAGGCTATTGTCTTCCACTTTGGCCAGCTTGGCGTCAAAACGCTTGACGATAAAGCCGGCGGTGCGGCTCGCCAGGTTAACCAGTTTACCGACCAGGTCCGAGTTGACTCTGGCGGCAAAGTCCTCCAGGTTCAAGTCCAGATCGTCAATGCGGCTGGAGAGCTTGGCTGCGTAGTAGTAGCGCAGATACTCAGGATCCAGATGATCCAGGTAAGTGCGGGCCTTGATAAAGGTGCCCTTGGACTTGGACATTTTGGCGCCGTTGACCGTGACATAGCCGTGGGCATAGACACTGCTAGGTTGACGGTAGCCGGCACCTTTGAGCATGGCCGGCCAAAATAGACTGTGGAAATAGACAATGTCTTTGCCGATG
Organism: Shewanella sp. BJSY2023SW007; assembly: GCF_047314525.1. NCBI lineage: Bacteria > Pseudomonadati > Pseudomonadota > Gammaproteobacteria > Alteromonadales > Shewanellaceae > Shewanella > Shewanella sp. BJSY2023SW007. The sequence goes on from NZ_JBKORL010000057.1 coordinate 15,180, forward strand.
AAGTGATACACCTCGGCCTTTGAGTCGGCATGCCAGAACTCGTCAAAGTTCAGCTCCGGGCGCTTGTCGCAGAGGTTCTTGAATGAGCCCATGTAGCCCACAGGCGCATCGAGCCAAACGTAGAAGTATTTGCCCGGCGCATCGGGGATCTCAAAACCAAAGTAGGGCGCATCACGGGTGATATCCCACTGCTGCAGACCTTGCTCGAACCATTCATCCAGCTTGTTGGCCATTTCACTCTGCAGTGAACCTGAATGGGTCCACTCCTTGAGCATGGTTTCAAAGGCGGGCAGATCGAAGAAGAAGTGCTCTGTCTCTTTCATGACCGGTGTGGCACCGGATACCGCCGAGCGCGGATTGATCAGCTCGGTTGGGCTGTAGGTGGCGCCACAGGCGTCACAGTTGTCGCCGTATTGGTCTTCAGACTTACACTTGGGGCAGGTGCCCTTGACGAATCTGTCCGGCAGGAACATGGACTTTTCCGGATCGAACAGTTGGGAAATAGTCTTGCTCTTGATATAGCCGTTGTCGCGCAGTTTGAGGTAGATCTCGCTGGCCAGCTGACGGTTCTCTTCGCTGTGAGTGCTGTGATAGTTGTCAAAGGCAATATTGAACTCGGCAAAATCCTGCTGATGCTCTTGATTGACCTTGGCGATCATCTCTTCGGGTTGGATCCCCATCTGCTGAGCCTTGAGCATGATAGGTGTACCGTGGGCATCATCGGCACAGATATAATGACACTCATGGCCACGGAGTTTTTGGAAGCGGGACCAGATATCTGTTTGAATGTACTCGAGCATGTGGCCCAAGTGAATGGGACCGTTGGCATATGGAAGCGCGCTGGTAACAAGGATTTTACGTTGTGTAGTTGCCATCTTTTCTCTGTTAAATCTAGGCCCTGAAAGAATGGCATAGATACTAACCGATTAATCCGGCTTTTTCATCAAAACCTGACATGAGTGGGTTAATTCTACTCTAATATTCGCGTCATTATCTGGTACACTTGACGAAATTTATCAAAAGGGGATTGCGTTTTGTCTTCTGCTTCTCAGGACTATCGTCTCAGTGACGATCTGCTCGGTCCGGTTCTTGCCATTCTCAATGCGTTTCAGGATCCATACCTGGCCCAGGGTTTAGTCGATGCCGGTTGTATTCGTAAATTGGATTTGGATGGTAAAAGGCTACTGCTGACCATCTTGTATCCATATCCTTGTCAGACTCAATATCGCGATACTGTGATTGCGCTGACCAATGAATTGTCCAAGCTCGATGCCATCGACGAGGTGGAATGTGAGATTGGCTTTGAGCCTTTCAGCTACTCGGCCCTAGGCAATATTGCCCCTATTCCCAATGTGAAGCAGGTGATCGCCGTTGCTTCCGGTAAGGGCGGTGTGGGCAAGTCTACTACTGCGGTTAACCTGGCCTTGGCCCTGGCGGCTGAAGGTGCCAGGGTGGGAATTTTGGATGCCGATATCTATGGCCCCTCCATTCCATTGATGCTGGGGATCCCGACATTCAGACCTGTGTCCCCGGATGGTGTACATATGACAGCCGCCACGGCTCACGGTATCAGCGCCCAGAGCATAGGTTTCATGCTGACCGACGATCAGGCTGCGGTATGGCGTGGCCCTATGGCCGCCGGCGCTTTGGCGCAACTGCTTAACGAAACCCAGTGGCCTGAGCTGGATTACCTGATGATTGACATGCCTCCGGGCACGGGGGATATCCAACTGACCCTGTCACAAAAAGTGCCGGTCAGCGGCGCCGTGATAGTCACTACGCCTCAGGATATAGCGCTGGCCGATGCCAAGAAAGGCATCACTATGTTCCAGAAGGTGAACATCCCAGTCGTCGGTATTGTGGAAAATATGAGTTTCCATCTCTGTCCTGCCTGTGGCCATAAAGAGCATCCTTTCGGTACTCACGGTGGCAGCAAGATAGCCGAGCGTTATCAAGTACCTTTACTGGGTGCCTTACCTCTGCATATCAATATCCGTGAGGATATGGATAACGGTGAGCCGACTGTGGTGGCTGCGCCTGAGGGTGAAGTCGCCGCCATTTACCGGGATATCGCCCGCCGTGTGGGTGCCCAACTGGCAAAACAAAAGAATCACAGCAGTATTTCAATCGCAATAGCAGATGATGAGTAAGGTTTTCGCAGCATGAATTCGCCACAGTGTGTCGTTATCGGTATAGCAGGGGCTTCGGCGTCAGGTAAAAGTTTGATCGCCAAGACCATATTTGAAGAGTTATGCCGAGACTTAGGGACAGATCAGATTGGGGTTATCAATGAAGATGCCTACTATCGGGATCAGAGCCATATGTCCATGGACGAGAGGGTCAAGACCAACTATGACCATCCCAAGGCGTTGGATCATGAACTGCTCAGCACTCACCTGGTAGCGCTTAAACAGGGGCAGGCGGTGGATATTCCCTGCTATAGCTATGCCGAGCATACCCGCACCAGCGATACCTTGAAGATGACCCCTAAAAAGGTCATCATTCTCGAAGGTATTCTGCTGCTGACTGACCCTAAACTGCGTGAACTGATGGATGCCAGCGTGTTTATGGATACACCACTGGATATCTGTTTACTGCGGCGCCTGACCCGTGATGTGGCCGAGCGTGGCCGCACCATGGAGTCTGTTATCAGCCAGTACCAGAAAACGGTAAGACCCATGTTTCTGCAGTTTATTGAACCCTCAAAGCAGTATGCCGACATCATAGTGCCAAGGGGCGGCAAGAACCGGATTGCCACCGATATTCTCAAGGCCAGAATCCAGCATTTGCTGGCTAAATAACCACAAGTATCCAGGGAGCTAGAAGGCGAGATGCGATTAACTGATATCGAAATTGAACAATGTCTGGACGAGGGCAGCATAGTTATAGACCCCCGTCCCGGCATAGAGGCCATCAGTGGCGTGAGTGTTGATGTGCGTCTGGGTCACCAGTTTCGGGTGTTCAAGGATCATACTGCGCCTTATATAGATCTCAGCGGCCCCAAGGCCGAAGTGCAGGCTGCGCTGGATAGAGTGATGAGCGAGCAGATAGATATTGCCGATGGCGAAGCCTTCTTTCTGCATCCGGGCGAGCTGGCGCTGGCAGTGACCTATGAGAGTGTTCACCTGCCTTCCGACATAGTCGGCTGGCTTGATGGCCGCTCTTCTCTGGCGCGTCTGGGCTTGATGGTGCACGTGACGGCGCACCGTATCGACCCGGGTTGGCAGGGGCGAATCGTGCTCGAGTTTTACAACAGCGGTAAACTACCGCTGGCATTGCGTCCCATGATGACCATAGGGGCACTGAACTTTGAGCGCTTGTCTCGTCCTGTGGCCAGACCCTACAACACCCGCAAGAACGCCAAGTATCGCGATCAGCAAGATGCGGTCGCCAGTCGGATCAGCCAGGACTGAGCCCTGGATTGCGCATGAGTGGTGTCTGGGTTCAGGGAAAAGAGCAGGATAGCGTCTGCGTTCGCGATCGGGGCTTTACCTATGGTGATGGCCTGTTTGCAACCATGGCGGTGGATGGTAAGGGGCAAATAGCCTTTCTGGGTGAACATCTTGCCCGCTTGACTCAAGGGGCGCTGCGCTTGGGTTTTGTCTGGCAGGCATCGGATGCCTTGCACTCAAGCCTCAAGCGCATTGCCGTCGCCAATCCCCACAGCTGCCTTAAGTTGCAGCTCACCCGGGGAGAGGGCGGCCGTGGTTATACGCCGCCGGCAGACGCTTTGGTCACCGAAGTCATCAGCCTGGCGCCATTGCCGGCGCATTATCCTGATTGGCAGCAAAAAGGGATTGCCCTCAAGACCTCACCCATCAGGCTTGGCAAACAGCCAAGGCTTGCCGGCATTAAACACCTCAATCGCCTGGAACAGGTGCTTATCAAGGCGCAGCCATTGCCTGAAGGCTTTGATGATTGGCTGGTACTGGATTGCGACGATTTACTGCTCGAATCCTCGATGGCCAATCTGTTCCTGCTACTACCTAATGAACAAGGTAAACTGACGGCGTATTCACCGGCCATGAATTACTCTGGTGTCTCCGGAGTGATGCGACAGCAGTTGATTGTGGCCTTGCTCGACCAGGGCATTGACGTGCAGCTGTGCCCTCTTAACACAGAGATGCTGCAACGGGCGCATCACCTCTTTATCAGTAACAGCCTGTTGGGTTTGGTCGATGTTATTGCTGTGGATCAGCAAAACTTTGAACTCTGGCCCGGCAGCACACCTCTTCGCAAGGCGCTTGCTATCCAATTATGAAAAAATGCTTAGTTGCGGCCCTGGCCTTTGTGTTTACCCTGATGACTCTGGCGCTGGGCGTTGGTTTTTGGGGTTACAACGAACTCAACCGCTTTGCGGCCACAGAGCTGAAGCTGGATGAACCCAGAGAGCTGCTGCTGAAACGTGGCACCTCCTTTTACCAGTTGGGGCAAGAGCTGCAAAATCAGCAGTTGTTGGAGTTTGACTGGCACTGGAAGCTCTGGGGTAAGCTTTACCCGCAGATGACTGCTATTCGCAGCGGTCTTTACCAGATTGAACCCGGCGACACTCCGGTTTCTTTGCTGGAGCGGTTGGTGGCCGGTGACGAGAAGACTTTTACCCTGACGCTGGTAGAGGGCAAGACTATTCGCGAGTGGCAAGCGTATCTGCAGACCTTGGCGCATCTCAAGGTCAGCGACAAGCCGTTTATCGATGTGCTCGAAGCTCAAGGGGATAACAGCGGCTTGCCGGAAGGCAAGTTTTTCCCGGATACCTATCAGTATCGTGCCGGCACTGAGCTCAATACTCTGTTGACCCAAAGCTTTATCAAGATGCAGCAACAACTGGAGAGCATCTGGCAGCAGCGGGATCAAAGCATTCCGCTCAAGAGTCCCTATGAACTCTTGATCCTGGCCTCCATCATAGAAAAGGAAACCGGCCTGGCAGAGGAGCGCGGTAAGATAGCGGCGGTATTTGTCAATCGCTTGAAAAAACGCATGCGCTTGCAGACAGATCCCACTGTCATTTACGGCATGGGGGAGCGTTTTGATGGCAATATCACCCGTAAAGATCTGCGCGAAGAAACGCCATTCAACACCTACCGTATTTTTGGACTGCCGCCGACACCTATTGCCGCGCCCGGGCGGGAAGCCCTGCTGGCGGCCGCACACCCGGAAGCCGTGGAGTACCTCTACTTCGTTTCCCGCAATGACGGCAGTCATGTATTTTCCCGTACACTGGCCGAACATAACCGCGCCGTGAACCAGTATCAGAGAAAGAGATAATGCCACAAAAAGCCACTGCAAAATTTATCGTTATCGAGGGCCTGGAAGGCGCCGGTAAGTCCAGCGCCATCGCATTGGTGCGAGACTTTATCGAAAAACATACCGGCAAGGCACCTGTCTGTACCCGAGAGCCGGGTGGCACCCCGTTGGCGGAGAAGATCCGCGACTTGGTGAAGGTGGCCGATGCAAGCGACCCTCTGTGTGACGAATCTGAATGCCTGCTGCTGTATGCCGCCAGGGCGCAGCTGGTGGCCCGAGTGATCAAGCCGGCGCTTGCCGAGGGCAGTTGGGTGCTCGGCGACAGACACAACCTGTCGTCCCTGGCTTATCAGGGTGGTGGTCGGGGGTTGATGCCATTGGTCAGCGCGGTCAGCGCCGCCACCCTTGGGGACTTTAAACCAGACTTGACCCTGTATCTCGACATAGAGCCAAGCCTTGGGCTAACCCGCGCCGCCAACCGTGGTGAGCTGGATCGAATCGAGCAGCAGGAACTGGCCTTCTTTGAACGCACTCGTGCCACCTATCTGAGCCTGGCACAACAGGACGACAGCATAGCGGTTATCGACGCCAGTCAGAGCATGGCCGAAGTGCATAAAGATATTCTGGCTGTGTTGCAAACCAAAGATTGGTAAGCAAGCGGCATAAGGAGTGATGAAGATGGACATGCCCTGGTTGAGTGACGCTAAAGCCCGTTTTATGCAGCAACTGCACTCGGCTCAGATGCCTCATGCGTTGCTGCTGGGGCTTTCCCAGGGCTATGGCGGCATGAAGCTAGCCGAAGAGATAGCCGCGGCGGCCCTGTGCAGCGAACCCACAGCTCGGGGAGAGTGCGGTCATTGCAAGAGCTGCCAGCTGGTGCTCGCCGGTAACCATCCCGATTTTCATCTTCTTGAAGCCGATGGTAAACAGATAAAAGTGGATCAGGTGCGGGCGCTTTGTCAGGAGCTGACCTCCACGGCCCAGCAAGGTGGGCGGCGGGTGGCGCTTATCGCCCAAAGTGAGCGCCTCAATCAAGCTGCGGCCAATGCCCTGCTGAAAACCCTGGAAGAGCCGGGGCAGGGGACGCTGATTATTCTACAGACCGACAGCACCGCCGGGCTGTTGCCGACCATATCCAGTCGTTGTCAGAGAGTGCAGGTAAAACTGCCGGACAAGAGTGCCATTCAGTCCTGGCTGGCGCAGCAGTTACCGCTGCCGGCCGATGTTACCTGGTGTTTGCCCGTCGTCGGCGGACCGCTAAAGTTGGCAGAGGTTTTGCAGTCTGACAGATACCAGACCTTATTGGATTATCGCCGCGATTGGCGCGCCAGTTTGTTAACGGGCCATCTGTGTGCTAGTTTGTTAACAGTAGGTGAGGAACAAATCTCTGATGTACTTAGAGTTTTATACTTGGTGTTGCATAGAGAGCTGTTAACCATCGAAGGGGAGGACCCCTTGCTGCGGGCGCAAATAGCGACCCTGGCTGCCAAGGTGATGGATACCTGCAATCGTCTGAGCCAGATGCCGAGTGTCAACTACTTGGCGCTTTGCCAGAATTATGTCTTAGAATATAAGAGACTGAAAACTTAAAAAGTATCCTATGGTCGATCTGACAGTGAATTTTGACACCCTGCACCAGTTGTATCGTGCTTACATGCCTTTTATTCAGCCGGCGGGCCTGTTTGTGGCAACTACCGAGGGACATTTCCTCGGTCAGGAGATCCAGATAGGTTATCGTTTGCCGGGCTCGACTCATGTCAATGAGTTTCAGGGGGTCGTGGTGTGGATCAACCCGCTCGGCGCTTCCGGAGGACGCCCGGCCGGTATAGGGGTTAAAATTCTCTCGGATCCCGAGTCCCACAAGCATCATATTGAAAAACTCCTTTCCAGAGAGCTGGCCTCGGGTGATTTGACCTGCACTATGTAGGGCGCTATCCTTGCCGTCCTTTTCAATTGTGGGTGGATTTCCAAGTGTTAGTTGATTCCCATTGCCATCTCGATCGCCTCAAAGCTGCGCCGGATCCCGAAAGCCTCAGTCAGTTGCTCGATGCCGCCAAGGCTCGGGGGGTAGACTATTTTCTTTGTGTCAATGTCCGGCAAAAAGGTTTTGCAGAGATGAAGGCCAAAGTCGCCGGGTTTGAGCAGGTGTTCCTGTCTTCCGGGGTGCATCCTTTGGATGTGAAAGAGGGATTGGATCTCAATGAACTCAAGAGTTATGCCGCCGACCCGAAAGTCGTGGCCATTGGCGAGACAGGGCTGGATTATTTCTATGCCGATGATACCAAGGCCTTGCAGCAACAATGCTTTGAGCAGCAAGTGGCGCTGGCCAGAGAAGTGGCCAAGCCTTTGATTGTTCACACCCGGGATGCCAGAGAAGACACCATAGCCATACTGAAGAACGGCGGCGCCGAACAGTGCGGCGGGGTACTGCACTGCTTTACCGAGAACTGGGAAATGGCCAAGGCGGCTATGGATCTGGGCTTTTATATTTCGGTTTCCGGTATCGTCAGCTTTAAAAATGCCGCTGAGCTAAGAAGTGTTATCCGTAAAATCCCCAAAGACAGGCTGCTGGTCGAAACCGATTCGCCTTATCTGGCACCCGTGCCTCATCGGGGAAAAGAGAATCAGCCGGCCTTTGTTCGTGATGTCGCCGAGTTTGTTGCCGAGCTCAGAGGTGAGTCCTTTGAAGAGTTGGCCCAGTACACCACAGACAACTTTTTTACCCTGTTCAAGGATGCCGCTAAACTGGCAGGCAGAAGCTAGCTCAACGAAACAGAGAGGCTTTTGCTTATAGCTCGAGCCTATCTGTTTTGCGCTGTGAGTCAATGGCCGGTGAGGGCAGGAGTACAAGCAGCCCACATGATGGTTAGATATATTCGCCTTTGTCAGGACACGAGGCCAGTATTCGTATCTCGCCATCTTCCGCTTTCTGCTCCAGGGTGACGTCAAAGCCCCACAATCTATGTAGGTGTTTGAGTACTTCCCGGCAGCTGTCTGCCAGAGGGATGCCGTTACTGGGGATATACCTCAGTGTCAGCGAGCGATCGCCATTGACCATGACATTATGCACCTGAATATTGGGTTCATTATTGGACAGGTTGTATTGCGAAGATAAAATTTGTCTGATATCGCGGTATCCCTGTTCATCATGAATAGCCGATACCGACAGATAGTTTTTGCTTTCATCATCGAGTACGCCAAACAGCTTGAACTTGCGGATCATGGTGGGGGATAGATATTGGCTGATGAAGCTCTCATCCTTGAAGTTTTCCATGGCGAAATGTACAGTTTTCAGCCAATCGCTGCCGGCGATATCCGGGAACCAATATCTATCTTCTTCAGTTGGCTGTTCGCAGATGCGGCGAATGTCGCAAAACATATTGAACCCTAGGGCATAGGGGTTTATGCCGTTGTAATAAGGGCTGTTGTAGGCAGGCTGAGCCACCACATTGGTGTGACTTTGTAAAAACTCCAACATAAATCTGTCGGTGACCAAGCCTTCGTCATAAAGGTGGTTGAGCAGGGTGTAATGCCAGAAGGTGGCCCAGCCCTCGTTCATTACCTGGGTCTGGCGTTGCGGATAAAAATACTGCCCCATCTTGCGTACGATACGCACCAGCTCCCGTTGCCAGGGCTCCAGCAATGGAGCATGCTTCTCGATAAAGTAGAGAATGTTTTCCTGTGGCTCTGACGGAAAACGTTTTTGCTGTTTGGCTTCCTCTTTGGTTTGGTGCGAGGGGATGGTGCGCCAGAGATCGTTGACCTGGGTTTGCAGATAGGCCTCGCGCTCTTTCTGGCGTGCCTGCTCTTCACGAAACGAGATTTCTGTTGGCCGCTTGTAGCGGTCGACGCCATAATTCATCAAGGCGTGGCAGGAGTCCAACAAGTTTTCCACCTCATCTATGCCATATTTACGCTCGCATTCACTGATGTATTGCTTGGCAAAGACCAGGTAATCAATGATGGAACCGGCATCTGTCCAGGTGCGGAACAGGTAGTTGTTTTTGAAGAAACTGTTGTGGCCAAAGCAGGCGTGAGCAATCACCAAGGCCTGCATGGTGAGGGTGTTTTCCTCCATCAGATAGGCGATACAGGGGTTGGAGTTGATGACTATCTCATAGGCTAGCCCCATCTGGCCGCGCTTATAACCCTGCTCGGTCTCAATAAAACGCTTACCGAAGGACCAGTGAGTGTACCCTATAGGCATGCCTATGCTGGCGTAGGCATCCATCATCTGCTCGGCGGTGATCACTTCTATCTGATTGGGATAGGTCCCCAGACGATAATGCTCCGCGACCCGGGCGATTTCCTTTTCATAGGTTTCCAGCAGTTCAAAAGTCCATTCAGGGCCATCGCTCAGCGGCTGGCGTGTTTTCTTTTTGCTCATAATCGCTTCCCCTTAAACCGCCTGCTTCTTGAACAACTCGCGGAAGACGGGATAGATATCCTCTGCCTGGCGAATATGTTGTACCGCCATATTGTCGAATTGTTTTTGCAGGGTTTCATATTCACGCCAGAGCGTCTGGTGCGCCCTGTTGGTGATTTCTATGTAACTGAAATAGCGTACTACGGGTAGCAGTTGTGTTTCGAGGATCTGATAACAGGTGGGCGAGTCATCTGCCCAGTTGTCGCCATCGGATGCCTGGGCGGCATAAATATTCCATTCATTGGCCGGATAGCGTTCCTGTTGAATTTCGTGCATCAGTTTCAGTGCACTGGAGACTATGGTGCCGCCCGTCTCCTGAGAGTAGAAAAACTCATGTTCATCCACTTCTTTGGCCTGGGTATGATGACGGATATAGACGACCTCAAGATTCTTGTAAGTGCGGGTCAGAAACAGGTACAGCAATATATAGAAGCGTTTGGCCATATCTTTGGTGGCTTGATCCATGGAGCCGGAGACATCCATAAGACAGAACATCACCGCTTGACTGGTGGGCACTTCCCGTTTGGCAAAGTTGTTGTAGCGCAGATCGAAGGTATCGATAAAGGGCACCTTGGCGATGCGCTGTTTAAGCTCTTCAATCTCCTCTTTGAGTTGCAAAATCCGCTCGGCACTGGCACCCGGGGTGTTTTCCAGCTCTGCCAGTTCGTTTTCCAGTTCATGCAGTCGCCGTTTCTTGTCTGCAGACATGGCGGTGCGCCGCGCCAGAGATGATCTCAAAGAGCGGACGATATTGATATTGGAGGGCACACCATCATTGGTATAACCGGCTCGGTAAGTTTGATATTCCACCAGTTTGTTCAGGCGGTTTTTCTGCAAGTTGGGCAAATCAAGATCTTCAAACAAGAGCTCGAGGTACTCATCTTTGGAGATTTGAAATACAAAGTCATCCTGACCCTCGCCTGAGTCCGAGGCATCGCCCTTGCCGCTGCCACCACCACCGCCGCCCTGAGGCCTGTCTATTTTGTCGCCGCGGGTAAACTGGTCGTTGCCCGGATGCACTCGCTCACGGACGCCGCCAGGGCCTTGATGGAATACGGGTTCGCTGATGTCTTTGGTGGGGATACTGATTTTTTCTCCCTTGTCGACATCAGTGACGCTACGATGAGTGACAGCATCACTGACCGCTTTTTTAATTTGTTGTTTATAGCGGTTAATAAACCGCTGACGGTTAACCGTGCTCTTTCCTTTGGCATTCAACCGCCTGTCGATAAAGTTCGCCATACGCACCTCCCAAAGCAAATACCGGGGCCCGAAAGCCCCGAAAGGGCACAGCTATGAGGACTTACGTACCCGTAAGTACCACTCGGACAACAGGCGCACCTGTTTCTTGGTGTAGCCTTTCTCCATCATACGATTGACGAAATCATCATGTTTGCGCTGATCGTCTGTGGAGGTCTTGGCGTTGAAAGATATGACCGGCAGGAGATCTTCCGTATTTGAGAACATCTTCTTCTCTATCACGGTTCTGAGTTTCTCATAGCTGGTCCATTGCGGGTTGTTGCCATCGTTATTGGCCCTGGCCCTGAGCACAAAGTTGACTATCTCATTGCGAAAGTCTTTGGGATTACTTATCCCGGCCGGCTTTTCAATTTTCTCCAATTCGGCGTTGAGTGCGGCTCGGTCAAACAGTTGGCCGGTTTCCGGATCTCTGTATTCCTGATCCTGGATCCAGAAATCGGCATAGGTGACATAGCGGTCGAAAATGTTCTGACCATATTCCGAGTAAGATTCCAGATAAGCGGTTTGGATCTCTTTGCCGATAAACTCAACATATTTAGGGATCAGATAGCCCTTCAGAAACTCCATATACCTTTCTGCGGTATCGGAAGGGAACTGCTCTTGCTCTATCTGCCGCTCCAGCACATAGAAGAGGTGCACTGGGTTGGCGGCAATTTCGGAATGATCGAAGTTAAAGACCTTGGAGAGGATCTTGAACGCGAAGCGAGTTGATAGTCCATGCATCCCCTCATCGACCCCGGCATAGTCACGATATTCCTGGTAAGACTTGGCTTTGGGATCGGTATCCTTGAGGCTTTCACCGTCATAGACCCGCATCTTGGAGTAGACGGAGGAGTTCTCCGGGGTCTTGATCCTTGAGAGCACGCTGAATTGAGCCAAGGTCTCCAGTGTGCCTGGGGCACAGGGGGCCTTGGTCAGTTCTGAATTGGCGATAAGCTTGCGGTAAATCTGCATCTCTTCCGACACGCGCAGGCAGTAGGGCACCTTAACGATATAAACACGGTCGAGAAAGGCTTCATTGTTTTTATTATTTTTAAAGCTGCTCCATTCAGACTCGTTGGAGTGAGCCAGAATAATGCCGTTAAAGGGCAGGGCCGATAAACCTTCGGTGCCGTTATAGTTGCCTTCCTGAGTGGCGGTCAGCAGTGGGTGCAGCACCTTGATCGGCGCCTTGAACATCTCCACAAACTCCATTAAACCCTGGTTGGCACGGCACAGTGCTCCTGAATAGGAGTAGGCATCGGCATCATTCTGGGCAAAGTGCTCCAGCTGACGAATGTCGACTTTGCCCACTAGAGAAGAGATGTCCTGATTGTTGTCATCTCCGGGTTCAGTCTTGGCGATGGCAATTTGATCCAGCACTGAAGGGAATACCTTAACGACCCGGAAGCGGGAGATATCGCCGCCAAAATCATGCAAACGCTTGACCGCCCAGGGCGACATGATACTGCGCAGGTAACGGGTCGGGATCTGGTACTCTTCCTGCAGTAACTTGCCATCTTCCTCGGCATCAAACAGGCAGAAAGGGTGGTCGTTGACCGGACTTCTGACCCCATCGGCGCTGAGAATATAGATGGGTACTTGCTGCATTAAGGCTTTGAGTTTTTCGGCCAGCGACGATTTACCGCCACCGACAGGTCCCAGCAGATAGAGGATCTGCTTGGATTCTTCCAGCCCCTGGGCCGAATGTTTAAGGTAAGAGACTATCTGCTCTATGGCATCTTCCATGCCGTAGAAGTCTTTAAACGCGGGATAGCGAGAGATTAAGCGGTTGGAAAATATCCGGCTCAGAACCTGATTCTTGGAAGTGTCGACCACTTCCGGCTCGCCGATGGCGATAAGCAACCTTTCTGCTGCCGAAGCGTAGGCGCTGCGATCTTGCTTACAGATATCGAGAAACTCCTGTAATGTGTATTCTTCATCGAGTTTCTTCTCATAGCGCTGTTGGTAGTGCTCAAATATGCCCATTTTAAACCCCCTGAAACGCCAAATATGTCTGGGAAGGGAACTGTCTTTAGCAGTTGCCTACCATTAATCTTAGACACTAATTCATGCTTCATGTCAAAAAACATAAATAAAAACAAAGGCAAATAGTTGCAAAAGCAATAGTTGCACTTGTGGCGTGAAGGGGAGTTATGAGCTGACGGCGGTTGGATTTGCCGGTGAGGAAGTGTCTGTGAACTATAAAAAAGGAGCCATCAGGCTCCTTTTCAGTAACTCAGTTTTGATGAGAATTAACCGGCGAAGTTTTGGTTAACAAAATCCCAGTTCAGCAACTGCCAGAAGTGCGCCATGTAGTCAGGGCGAACGTTACGGTAGTCGATGTAGTAAGCGTGTTCCCAAACGTCAACGGTCAGCAGTGGGGTCACTGAAGCATCTGTCAGTGGAGTGGCCGCGTTGCTGGTGTTAACGATAGCGACAGTGCCATCAGCCTTTTTAACCAGCCAGGTCCAGCCGCTACCAAAGTTGTTGACTGCGGACTCAGTGAACTGAGTCTTGAAGGCTTCAAAAGAACCGAAAGCAGCATTGATGGCTTCTGCTACAGCGCCAGTGGCTTCACCGCCGCCGTTAGGCGCCAGACAATTCCAGTAAAAAGTGTGGTTCCAAACCTGAGCTGCGTTGTTGAAAATACCGCCGCTGGAGGTTTTTACAATTTCTTCCAGGGTCTTGCCGGCGAATTCAGTGCCTTCGATCAGACCGTTCAGCTTAACCACATAAGTGTTGTGGTGCTTACCGTAGTGGTATTCGATGGTTTCCTGAGAAATGTGGGGTTCCAGTGCGTTCTTGGCATATGGTAATGCGGGTAATTCGAAAGCCATTAGTATCTCTCCATGGACTTGGTTTATCATTTTCAGACTTGCTCACTGCCACCTATTGTACCGATAAAATTTGTGAAGTGAATCATTGTTTGAGTGATTGAGCAGATTGACATCATTGGAAAATCAAATAACTAAATAACCTTACAAATAGTGTGATTTTGTTCTGCGTTTCTCTCGCGTACAATAGCGAATCAAATATAGTGTCGTACTCAGGAACGTAAATGGAAACTGTTGAAAAAATTAAGCAGCAAATCGCTGAAAACCCCATCATCCTTTACATGAAAGGTTCGCCCAAATTACCTAGCTGCGGTTTTTCCTCTCAGGTGGCGCAGATCATGATCAATATCGGCGAGCAGTTCGCGTTTGTTGATATTCTGCAGCATCCTGATATCCGTGCTGAACTGCCCAAGTATGCCAATTGGCCAACTTTCCCTCAGTTGTGGGTTGAAGGTGAGCTGATCGGCGGTTGCGATATCCTGACCGAGATGTACCAAAAAGGGGAGCTACAGACCTTGATCAAGGACACTGCAGCCAAGTACAAGCAGGATGAAGCCTGAGATTAATCTCAGCGCTTTATAAGTGCATTAATGCAAGAGGCCGGAGATGTTCCGGCCTTTTCTTTGTTACATTGAATTCACCTGCCACCTGCCTTGCCGATGGCTTCTTTGCATTTGTGTTGTTAGCCCAAGCCGTTTTCAGCCGAACTCATTTGAATAAGCTCGATTTTGTAACCGTCAGGATCTTCCACAAAGGCAATTTCAGTGCTGCCGCCGGCAACAGGGCCTGGGGCACGGATAACCTTGCCACCGGCGGCGCTGATGGCTTCACAGCGAGCATAGATATCTTCTTCACCTATGGCGATATGACCAAAGGCATTACCCATATCGTATTGCTCTGTGCCCCAGTTGTAGGTCAGTTCGATGACAGCCTGACCACTTGACTCTTCGCCATAACCGACGAAGGCCAGAGTGTATTTATATTCAGGGTTTTCAGACTGACGCAGCAGCTTCATCCCCATGATTTCAGTATAGAAATGGATGCTGCGTTCAAGGTTTCCCACTCTAAGCATGGTATGCAGAACTTGTGACATTACTACCTCTTTTGGTTCTATAGCGGAAACTGAATGAGTTTCCGTAGCGTGGATAATCAAGCTATATTCAGCGAACTGAGAATCTCTCCCAAATGGATTGGCTCCGACCGCTGCGAACTTGATAGCCAGTTCACAAATCCATGAAATAAACATGGTATTTGTGTCTGCTTCATTAATAATGGTGTCAACCCTATCTTAGCTGGATGCAGGAGACAAGCATGACTACAGAATTGAAAATGGCTATTGGATCTACCTTGGTAATTGCAATCGTTTTCGCCGCTATGATTGTACAGATGTTCTGATTGGCGTTGAGCAAGAATACGTAAGACAATGCCGCCTTCGGGGCGGCATTGTCGTTTCCGGCTCAGTCTTCCGGGTAGATTTTTTCTTTGAATTCACACAGATCTTCAATCAGACAACTGCCGCAGCGGGGCTTTCTGGCAATGCAGGTATAGCGCCCGTGAAGAATAAGCCAGTGGTGGACGTCAACCTTGAACTCGGCCGGCACCACTTTGAGCAGTTTATCTTCTACTTCCTGAACATTTTTCCCCGGCGCAAAACGGGTGCGGTTGCTGACCCGGAAAATATGAGTATCTACGGCTATGGTTGGCCAACCAAAGGCGGTGTTGAGCACCACATTGGCCGTCTTGCGACCAACCCCGGGCAGTGACTCCAGCGCCTCGCGGTTTTCAGGGACTTCACCGTTGTACTTCTCAACAAGGATCTTGGACAGCGCCACCACATTGATGGCCTTATTGTTATAAAGCCCTATGGTCTTGATATACTCCTTCAGCCCTTCAACCCCGAGGTCTGCGATAGCCTGGGGGGTATTGGCCACAGGAAACAGCTTATCAGTGGCCTTGTTGACACTGACATCGGTTGCTTGCGCCGAAAGCGTCACCGCAACCAGTAATTCAAAAGGGCTGGAATAATTCAGCTCTGTCTGGGGATGAGGATTGTTGTCCCGCAGGCGTTCGAGTATCGCCCGTCTCTTGTCTTTGTTCACTCAATGACCTCAGTTGACTTTGGTGATCCTGGCGCGCTCCACTGGCGCGGTTTGCATTTTAGGTTGGCGCTCAGCGAGTTTCTTGTCGATGGCGTTTTTCAGGGCAATCAGCAGCCCCATACCCAAAAAGGCACCGGGCGGCAACATCGCCAGCAGGAACGGGGTATCGACTTGCCAAACTTCAATACGCAAGCTCGCAGCCCAAGGCCCGAGAAGCAGATCGGCGCCGTCAAATAGGGTGCCTTGCCCCAGTATTTCCCTGCCGCCACCGAGCACCATCAATACCAAGGTAAAGCCAATACCCATCATCAAGCCGTCAAAGGCGGCATCCATAGGTGAATTACGCGAGGCAAAGGCTTCGGCGCGGCCAATGATGACGCAGTTTGTTACGATCAGCGGCAGGAAAATACCGAGAGACAGATAGAGGCCGTAGGCGTAGGCGTTGACCAGCAACTGCACTGCGGTTACCAGTGCGGCAATGATCATCACAAACACGGGGATGCGGATCTCTTTGGGTACAAAGTTGCGCACCAGGGATACTGTAGTGTTGGAACCAATTAACACTACTGCGGTAGCGAGCCCAAGCCCCAGGGCGTTGGTAAAAGTAGAGGTCACCGCCAACAGGGGACAGAGCCCCAACATCTGCACCAGTCCGGGGTTATTTTTCCACAAGCCTTGCCAGGCGATATCGCGATATAAACTCATTGGCTTGCCTCACATGTCTGTGATTGCGAAAAGAGGGTCTGCTTATTGGCTTCAAAGAAGGCCAGGGTGTTTCTTATCGACTTGACGTAGGCTCTGGGAGTAATGGTCGCCCCGGTAAACTGGTCGATTTCACCGCCGTCTTTTTTCACATACCAGGCCTTGTCATCACGGCCTTGAAGCTTTTTGCCGATAAAGCTGTCCACCCAATCAGATTTCTTGCGTTCAATCTTGTCACCTAGCCCAGGGGTTTCCTGATGCGACAGAGTGCGAACCCCAAGCACTGTGCCGTCAGTCTTGATACCTATGATCAAGCGTATTTCACCATTGTAGCCATCCGGCGCTATGGTTTCGATGGCAATGGCGACCGGCTCGGCATTTTGGGTGGCGATATAAGCCGGCATGGGCTGAGTCGTACCCAGAGCATCTTTGTCCTGCAATAGAACACAGCTTTCCTCGAGCGGGTTGTCGTGCAGTTCATTGGGAATGATCTGCTCCAGGGTGCGTTTAAGCTCCAACTTTTGCTGCGCCAGGATCGCATCCCGGGTACTGTCATTGACAACCGCCACCACAGCTGTGCATATCAGGGCAAACAGGCCTAAAAGCAGGCCATTTTTCAACATGGATTTTTGCACTGTCTATCTCTCTTGCTATCAATGTCCGGCGCGATGGCCATAGGCTCGGGGTTTGACATAGTAGTCGATCAAAGGGGCGCACAGGTTGGCCAGTAGCACCGCAAAAGCGAAGGCGTCAGGGTAACCCCCAAAGCTTCTGATAAGGTAAACCACCAGGCCGATAAGGGCGCCAAAGATCAATCTGCCTCGGTTACTGGCGGGCGCGGTTACAGGATCCGTGGCAATAAAGAAAGCTGCCAGCATGGTAGCGCCACTGAACAGATGAATAAGTGGGCTGACATGGGTATCTGGCCCAAGCGCATAGGCAAAGCCGCTGCAGATAAACAGTGACGCCAGCACGCCAACACTGATATGCCAGCGGATAAGCTTCATCTTCAACAGCGCCAGGCCGCCGCACAGGTAGGCCAGGTTGACCCAAAACCAGCCACTGTTGATAGTGCCGGCAAAAATCGGTTTTTGCAGGCTCTCGGTGGTGGTCATTCCCATAGAGAGATCCGTCTTCAGCGTATCGAGCGGTGTCGCCATGGTGACGCCATCGACACCTAGCTGGAAGTACTCGGCAACGCTGCCTTGGCTGGCGCCGAAAATCACTTGCAAACTGGTGAGAAAATCAGGGGAATGCTGGGCAACAGTCGCCGGTGCGACCCAACTGGTCATCTGTACCGGGAAGGCCACCAACAGCAGCACATAGGCTGCCATGGCCGGGTTGAACAGGTTATTCCCCAAACCGCCGTAAAGCTGTTTGACCATGATGATGGCAAAACTT
Source organism: Shewanella sp. BJSY2023SW007 (assembly GCF_047314525.1). NCBI lineage: Bacteria > Pseudomonadati > Pseudomonadota > Gammaproteobacteria > Alteromonadales > Shewanellaceae > Shewanella > Shewanella sp. BJSY2023SW007. Next base: position 33,128 of record NZ_JBKORL010000057.1, read on the forward strand.
GTACCTATCACCACCATCCACCAAGGGGCGAGCGGCGGTATGGCAATACCGATAAGAACCGCTGTCAGAGCCGCGCTGTTATCCGACAAAGTCGAAAGTACCTTGCGTTTGCGCAATTTGAGGATGGCGGCCTCTGAAATCAAAGCGACCATCACGGCCAGCAGTACCTGAATAAGGCTGCCCCAACCAAAAAATACACACTGGGCTACCAGGCCGGGCAGGGCGCAGAGCAGCACCCTTTGCATCACAGTGCTGGTTTGCAGCGGCCGGCTGACATGGGGGGAGGAGGCTATTTTAAACGCCATATCAATCTTTCTCCTGTGCGCTGAGCGCCTTCTCTTTGGCCTTTTGTTTGGCTTTGGCTACTGCCCTGGCAATACGCGCCTGTTTGCTGTCATTAGGCGGGGTACTCTCAGGGAACGTGGGCTCGGTAGCGGTTGTCGACTCGCTTGGAGGCCGACTTTCAGCCGAAACAGGCGTATTTGCTGCGCCGTTGTCCTGCGGTTGTTCACTTGCCGCCGCGGCCTTCTTGGCCTTGGCTTTGGCAGCCGCTGCCGCGATACGGGCTTGCTTGCTGTCATCGCCTGCGGCTTGTTTTGCTGCTTGGCTTGCGACTTGGTTTACTTCGGCACCTTGCGCTGCTCCCCCTTCGACATCCGTTGCTGGAGCTGACTTAGACGCAGCGGCTTTCTTGGCCTTGGCTTTGGCAACTGCCGCCGCAATACGAGCCTGTTTGCTGTCATCGCCTGCGGCTTGTTTTGTTGCTTGGCTTGAACTTTGGTTTACTTCGGCGGTTTGCGCTGATCCCACGCCATTATCATAGGTCGCAGGTGATTCCACTGGTTCAGCCGCCGCGGCCTTCTTGGCCTTGGCTTTGGCAACCGCCGCCGCGATACGGGCCTGCTTGCTGTCATCGCCTGCGGTTTGTTTTGCTGCTTGGCTTGCGACTTGGTTTACTTCGGCACCTTGCGCGGCTCCCCCTTCGACATCTGCTGCTGGAGTTGACTTAGACGCCGCGGCTTTCTTGGCCTTGGCTTTGGCAACCGCCGCCGCGATACGGGCCTGCTTGCTGTCGTTGCTTACGGCTTGGCTTGCTTCGTTGGCTTGCGTTTGTTCCCCACCATTATCATCGGCTGTCGCTTGAGTGGCTCTGGCCTGTGCATCTTGAGTTTTGCCAGTGTCAGTCTCAGTCTGCCCTGAGGCTGCGGCAGCTTTTTTTGCCTTGGCACGGGCGATAGCGGCTGCAATCTGAGCTTTCTTGTCCGAGCCGGATGTTGTGCCTTCAGCTGCATTATCTGTAGTCGCATCAACAACTTCTTTAGTAGGAACTGTGCCTTGTGCAGCGGCTTTTTTGGCCTTGGCACGGGCAATCGCTGCGGCGACATCGCTCTTTCTTTTGTCTGCCTTTGGCTGGATAACTGCCGAGTCGGCGGTGTCGGCCGCTTTTTCTATCGGGCTTGTGGTGGCCGCCACAGAAGCTTCAGCAGCTTTTTTCGCCTTGATCCTGGCCATAGCCTCGGCAACGGCATCTTTCTCACCACTGCCCATGGCGGCGCGGCGCTTGTCGGCTGCGGCCTTGGCTTTGGCTTCCCGGGCCAGTTTTTCTGCCTCCAGCCGCTTGAGCCTGGCATCGAATCTCTGCTTGGCCTGCTCGGCCAGCTGTTTTTCCTCGTGACTGTGTTTGATGGCCGCCTTGGCAATGCGGTAATACTCCACCAGAGGAATATCCGATGGGCAAACATAGCTGCAGCAGCCACATTCGATGCAGTCTCTGAGGTTGTAGGCGCTGGCCTTGTCATACTCTTCTGCCTTACTGTGCCAGTAGAGTTGCTGAGGCAATAGAGAAGCCGGGCACACCTGAGCGCATTCACCGCAACGAATGCAGGCCTTTTCTTCGGCCGGAGGGCTGATTTCACTGGCCGATGGCACCAAGACACAGTTACTGCCCTTGAGTAGGGGCACTTTGATAAGGGGCAGGGTGTAGCCCATCATGGGGCCGCCTATAATGACGGTATCCTGACCGCTGGCGGTAAAACCGCTTTGCTCCAGTATATGGGCTATGGGCGTGCCTAGTGGCACCCAGTAATTACCCGGCTTTGGAATATTGCCGCCGGTCACTGTGACGACCCGCTCTATGAGAGGCTTACCCAGGCAAACGGCTTCGCGAATGGCAAAGGCGGTGCCTACGTTGTGCACTACTATCCCAAGTTGCGCCGGAATGGCGCCGGAAGGCACTTCCTGCCCGGTAATGATCTGGATCAGCTGCTTTTCACCGCCGGAAGGGTATTTGGTCGGGATCACAGTGATCCTGATGCTTCCCTTGGGGAGGTGGCAACTATCCAGTGCCTGCTGCATCGCCTGTATGGCTTCGGGCTTGTTATCCTCGATGGCGATAATTACCCGTTTGGGATTTAGCAGTCCGTGAACAATTTCAATGCCATCCAGAATTTCCCTGGCGTGTTCGCGCATCAATCTGTCATCGGCGCTGATATAAGGCTCGCATTCCACGCCGTTGATCAACAGCAGTTCAATTTCACTGGCGGGGTTGAGTTTGATGTGAGCCGGAAACATGGCGCCGCCCAATCCGGCTATCCCGGCCTGGCGAATGCGGCCTAGGATCTGCTCGCGGCTCAATGCTGCGATGTCTTGCTGATCAAAATCTATGGCTTGATCCTGGCCATCGGCTTCCAGCACACAGGTCAATACCGGCAGGGCAGAAGGGTGGTTGCTGGGTCTTTGCTCTATGGCGCGAATGATGCCTGAGGTGGGGGCATGCACCGCCAGATACATGGCGCTCAGTCCGCGGGTCAGCGCCTGGCCCTTGAGCACTCTGTCGCCGACTTTGACTTCGAGCACGGCGCTGTCACCAACCTGAGGTACGGGCAATAAGAATTCACTGGCAAGCGGCAGACGCCCAATAGGGCTGCTGTTGGAGAGGTGTTTCATCTGCGGCGGATGAATTCCACCGGTCAGGCGCCACTGAGTTCCTTTATCTAACTGTTCGAGTAATGTCAGCACGGCTTGTCCTCTTCCACCAACTTCACTGGAATTGCGTTAAGCTGCCAGTCCCAAGTTTTCAGATCCTGTTTCACCGGGATCATATCGATACAATCCACAGGGCAGGGTTCAACACATAGATCGCAGCCGGTGCAGTTGCTGGTCAGGACAGTGTGCATCAGCTTGCCGGTGCCTATGATGGCGTCTACCGGACAGGCCTGAATGCACTTGGTACAGCCGATACACTCCTCTTCGCGAATATAGGCGACCTTTTTAATCTGGGTTTCGACACTGGCATCGAGAGGCTCGGGTTCGACCCCCATAAGATCGGCCAGTTTCTCCATAGTGGCGGTACCACCCGGCGGACAGCGGTTGATCTTTTCGCCGTTGGCTATCGCCTCGGCATAGGGGCGGCAACCAGGGTAGCCGCATTGACCACACTGGGTTTGTGGCAACAGGGCTTCGACCTGGTCCACTATCGGATTGCCCTGAACTTTAAACTTCTCGGCGGCGAAGCCGAGTAAAACGCCGAATACCAGCGCCAGCAGAGACAATAAAATGACTGCAATTAGCATGGAAGACATAACTCTATTTGACTAAACCGGTAAAGCCCATGAAGGCCAGCGACATCAGGCCGGCGGTGATCATGGCGATGGCGCTGCCTTTGAAAGGCGCGGGCACATCGGCCGCCGCCAAACGTTCGCGCATTGCTGAAAACAGGATAAGCACCAGAGAAAAGCCGGCTGCAGCGCCAAAACCGTAGATGGCACTCTGCATAAAATCATGGTTTTCATTGATATTCAGCAGGGCTACGCCCAACACGGCACAGTTGGTAGTGATAAGTGGCAGGTAGATCCCCAGCGCCCTATGCAGAGTTGCACTGGTTTTCTGTACCACCATTTCGGTGAACTGTACCACTACCGCGATCACCAGAATAAAGCTCATGGTGCGCAGGTAGCCGAGCTCGAAGGGCAGCAGCAGATACTGGTTGACCAGGTAGCTGAGAATGGCGGCCAAGGTCATGACAAAGGTTGTTGCCATGGACATGCCTATGGCTGATTCCAGCTTACTGGATACCCCCATAAATGGGCAAAGCCCAAGGAATTTTACTAATACAAAATTGTTGACCAGCACAGTGCCAATCAACAACAGGAGATACTCACTCATCTCATTACAGGTGTTGTGATTTCTTGGCGGTTATTATCAGTGTTTCAGTGGTCATAAACAACATATAGAAAGCAGGGTTTACCTTCTTTGCGCCCTTATTGGGTCATAAATGGCATTAATTTCTGTTCATTTCGGCTGGTTCCAGCGGTTGTGGCCTGGCGATGTAAAAGCCTTGCATGCCGTCGACCAGCAATTTTTCGACGGCCATTTTCTCTTCCTGGCGCTCTATGCCGCAGGCTATTACCCTGACACCACTACGGCGGGCTACATCGACCAGCATGCGAACAAAGAACTGATTATTGGTGTCTTCATCTATGGTCTGGGTATAGCTGGGATCCAATTTTATATAGTCGGGGCGCACCTCTCGGAAGAATTTGAATGAGGTAAAACTCATGCCGAAGCGTTCTACCGATACCCTGCAGCCGACGCTATGCATGGCGCGAACAAACTTGTGACTGGCGGCCAGGTTACCTTGCATGCCTGCTTCGTTGATTTCGAACACCAGTCTTGAGGCTAATCTCGGATGTTTGGAGAGCAGATCTTTGGCCCAGGCAATAAAGCTTTCTTTGGAGGCTGAGCCCGGGCTCAGATTGACACCGATATTACCGCTGAGGTTTGGCAGGCTCTGCAGTAGTTTCAAGGCGCTGAGTAGCACCAGTTTATCCAGTTCCTGACTCATGCCGTGACGTTCGGCCATGGCGATCACTGTGGCTGTCGGTAGAAACTTGCCTTCACCGTTGTAAAAGCGTGCCAACAGCTCACGGTAGCCATCTACCTCGCTGCGACAGGGTTGAATGGGCTGTTGGTAAAATTTGAGTGCCCGGCGCTTCAGCAAGTCTTCAATGGCCAGTTTCCAGCGGTTATCGCCGAGTGTTTCATTCAGCAAATTTTTATCCTGGAATTGCACTGCATTCGGGCCCAAGGTCTGCGCCACGTTGGCGGCGGTATCGGCCATGGCAAGAGTGCTTATGGGATCTTTGTCGCTGCTGTAGGTCACTATGCCGCTATGGGCAATGGAGTCCGTTTGCAGCTCTGCTTGATACTCTTCCAGTTCACGTTTCAGCTGGGTGGCAAAGGTTTGCGCGTCTTTCAGCACTATTGAGGGGATAAAGATGGCAAAGTCAGTACTGGCAATGCGAAAGCTTTCGCTGTTTTTGTAACCCTGGAGTGCCCGGCGAATACAAACTGCGACACGGGCAAGATAGTCATCGCCGCCCTGACGGCCGCGCAGTTGATTGATATGGCCAAGCTCGGTGGCTTTTACCAGGATTAGCACTCCAATTTGTGATTTGCCGGAAAGAGACAGTTGCTGCAGTTTTTCGGTGAAGTGCTGGCGGGTGCCTAAGCCGGTTATCGGATCTTCGTAGGCGAGCCTCTTAAGCGCCAGGTTTTCTGACTCAAGTTTCTCAAACCGCTGCTTTATCAGCTGCCGACTTTGTTCCAATGCTTGCCCCAATGGCTTGAGTTCACCCCGAAAGCGGCTCTGCGCCAGGGCATCGAACTCACCTTGGGACATTTTTGTCAGATACTCGGCGGCATAGGTAAGGGCGCTTTTGTGGCGCTTCATCATCAAGGCAAAGATTAACGCCAATACCAAATAAAGGGGCAATAAGCGTAATCCCTCAAGCCAGAGGATATGGATCCTTTGCTCTCGAAGAGGGCTGAGGTCCGGCTTAAGTAACACGCGCCCGGAAGCGAAGCGGTATTGGGATTCTAGTTGCAATGGCAGTAGATAATACTGCCAGTTCATCTCTGGCAGGAAATGTCCTCGAGTGAGGTTATTCTGACCATCGGCGTCATCTGTATATTGGAAAAACTGCAATGACACTCTGTCTTGTAGTTGCCGGTAAAAGATAGCGGCATCATCTGCGCCCTGGGCCTGGACTTGCGCTTGTTGTAATCGCTGTAACAGGACATCGGCTTGTTGCTGCAAAACCTGCCGCTCCTGTTGCAACAAGACCAAGCCGGTCGCCAGAAAGCTCAATAACAGTAACAGTTGAAAAACGCGCGAAATGCCCATCTTTTCCAGAATTCAGACTAGGTTAAAGGGATGTCAGAATTGTATACGTATTTGTTATAAATACAAAACGCAGGAAGAGATAAGATAAGATAAGATGGCTCCCCTGACTGGATTCGAACCAGTGACATACGGATTAACAGTCCGCCGTTCTACCGACTGAACTACAGGGGAATCGAAATTTTTATGGGCGTAATCGAAGTGGCTCCCCTGACTGGATTCGAACCAGTGACATACGGATTAACAGTCCGCCGTTCTACCGACTGAACTACAGGGGAACAGATTTCGCTGGTTAATCTTGAAGTGGCTCCCCTGACTGGATTCGAACCAGTGACATACGGATTAACAGTCCGCCGTTCTACCGACTGAACTACAGGGGAACAGATTTCAACTAACTAAATTGGCTCCCCTGACTGGATTCGAACCAGTGACATACGGATTAACAGTCCGCCGTTCTACCGACTGAACTACAGGGGAATTATGTATTTAGCTAGGATTAACCTATTGTTTTCAGGTGACTTGCGTAAATTGGCTCCCCTGACTGGATTCGAACCAGTGACATACGGATTAACAGTCCGCCGTTCTACCGACTGAACTACAGGGGAATCGTAATTTCTTGCTTGTCTCGCTGAGAACGGAGCGCATAGTAAATCGCTCTGTGGGTGGAGTCAACTCGCAGCCCTAAAAAAAGTGTCATTAAGCTGTTAATTGCTTATCTAATGCTCACAGTGGTGGATAAAACTGCTTTGTGGGAATTTTTTGCTTAAAAAATAACGGCTAAACACTGATATTTCGTGTCATTTCAATCAAAGCTGATTTCATTGGAAGGCCAAAGTGCGTGTATTTCGGCGGCTTTTGTCTGTCCACTGGGCTGAAATCTTACAAGGGGGATGTTTTTGCTCAAGTTACCCGGCGTCTAACTCGTCATGAGAGGCGCGTAAAAAAGGTGCGATTCAGCTGCTTTGAGTTCATTTTGGTGCATCTTAGCTTTTAAGGTGAGTGCTACACTTTCATATGTTCTTTTATTACAAAACACCCATCAAGATGCGTTGGCTTGCACTGCTTGCCGCAATCCCCCATGGTTACAGGGTTAGACTGACTTATCCACTAAATCTGTGGATAAACCTGTGAGCTTCCCGACTTTATGGGCTGCAAACCCTTGTGGCATCTGCATTGAAGTTAAAATGGTCAGTTTGAGCGGTTAAAAAATAAGTCTAATAAAAACAGATAGATGTGAAAGTCAAGCCGCTTTGGTTTACTTGGTGTTTTTTGTAACAAAGCTGTAAGGAAGTATCTGCCAAACCTTGTGCATTAAATCTACCTGTTTGACTTATTTGGATGGAATTTCTGCCTTTGGCCGCCACATCTGCCGTCTCGTTGCTGAGTTTCAGCACAAGCTGCTGCTGACATCATGTTGGCAGGAGTAATGCGGCTTTTGGCTTGGCGTAATTCGGCTCAATGAGTAAAATGAAAGGCTTAACCGAAGGAGCATTAAAGTGTCAGCTACGCCGTTTCGCTTGGAGTCTCAATATTCCCCTGCCGGAGATCAGCCCACCGCCATTGCTAAACTGATTGATGGACTGGAATCCGGGCTCGCCAATCAAACCTTGTTGGGGGTAACCGGTTCAGGTAAAACCTTCACCATTGCCAATGTGATTGCCAATCAAGGGCGGCCAACCATCATTATGGCGCCCAACAAGACGTTGGCTGCGCAACTCTACGGCGAGATGAAAGAGTTTTTCCCCCATAATGCGGTGGAATACTTTGTTTCTTATTATGACTACTACCAACCGGAAGCCTATGTGCCTTCGACCAACACTTTTATTGAGAAGGATGCTTCGGTCAACGCTCATATCGAGCAGATGCGACTCTCGGCCACCAAGGCTTTGCTGGAGCGGCGTGATGTGGTGTTGGTTGCCTCGGTCTCAGCCATCTATGGTCTTGGCGATCCCGACTCTTACATGAAGATGCTGCTGCACTTGCGCCAGGGCGACATCATGGGTCAGCGGGATATACTGCAGCGGCTCAGCGAGTTGCAATACAGCCGCAACGATATTGAACTGCAGCGCGGTACCTTCAGGGTGCGCGGTGAGGTAATAGATATCTTCCCGGCCGAATCGGACCGAGATGCCATTCGGGTCGAGCTATTCGATGATGAGATAGAGCAGCTGTCGCTGTTTGATCCATTGACCGGCCAGGTACGTAAACGCATTGCCCGGGCCACGGTTTACCCCAAGACTCACTACGTGACCCCGAGAGAAAAAATATTGGCGGCCACAGAGCAGATAAAGGCCGAGCTCAGGGAGCGCCGTCAGCAGTTGCTGGATGCCAATAAGCTGATTGAGGCACAAAGGATCAGCGAGCGGGTGCAGTACGATGTGGAGATGATGACAGAGTTGGGTTATTGCTCCGGTATCGAAAACTACTCCCGTTATCTCTCCGGGCGTGCACCGGGAGAAGGGCCGCCGACTTTGCTGGATTATCTGCCGCCGGACGGTCTGCTGATCATCGACGAGTCACATGTGACTGTGCCGCAGATAGGTGCCATGTACAAGGGTGACCGTTCGAGGAAAACCACCCTGGTGGAGTACGGTTTCCGCCTGCCATCGGCACTGGATAACAGACCGCTCAAGTTTGAAGAGTTCGAGTCCTTGATGCCGCAGACGATTTATGTGTCGGCCACACCGGGCAGTTATGAACTTGAACGCAGCGGCGGCGATGTGGCCGAACAAGTGGTCAGGCCCACGGGTTTGTTGGATCCCGAGCTGGAAGTGCGGCCGGTGGCGATTCAGGTGGATGATCTGCTCTCTGAGGCCAACAAGCGCATTGCCGTCAATGAACGTGTGTTGGTGACTACGCTGACCAAGCGGATGGCGGAAGATCTCACCGAATATCTCGATGAACACGGCGTTAAGGTGCGTTACTTGCACTCGGACGTGGATACCGTGGAGCGGGTAGAGATCATTCGCGATTTACGTAAGGGTGTCTTCGACGTGCTGGTCGGCATCAACTTGCTCAGGGAAGGGCTGGACATGCCGGAAGTGTCTCTGGTGTGCATACTCGACGCCGATAAAGAGGGTTTCCTGCGCTCCGAGCGCTCGCTTATCCAGACCATAGGCCGCGCAGCTCGTAACATTAACGGCAAGGTGATCCTTTACGCCGATAAGGTGACCCCTTCAATGGCCAAGGCCATGGATGAAACCAATCGTCGCCGCGAGAAGCAGCACGCTTTCAACCTGGCCAATGGCATAGTGCCCAAGGGCTTAGTGAAGAAGATAACAGATGTCATGGATGTGGGAGATTCCCCCTCATCGGCAGCGCCGCAGCCGGGTGCCCGCAAGGTGGCGGAGCGCAAGTCGGCTTATCAGGTGGACGCCGCCAATTTGGCGCATGAAATCGACAGGCTGGAAAAACAGATGCACCAGCATGCCAGGGATCTGGAGTTTGAGCAGGCTGCTGCACTGCGTGATGAAGTGGCAAGGCTCAGAGAGGAGCTTATCAAGGCCTAAATGTTCGCACCTTCCCTAAAATTGACCCATTGACAAAGAACCCGGCAAAAGCCGGGTTCTTTATGCTGTTCATCTGTCAACGACTTTAAAGAGCTTGATTTAAAAGCCTAATTTAAAAACCCCTATTTAAATGCTTAGGCTTGGTATCAAAGTTTCGGCGCTTTATAAGCACTCAGTCGCCACAAGCCAAACAGTGCGATACCGCCAATCAGACCAACAAGATGCGCTTCAACCGCGACTCTGGCGCCAATCAGGGCGCTGACTTCAGCGGCCGCCCCTTGCCATTGCTCCCAGGCGACCTTGGCGATAACGCCAGCAAGCAGCAGGTAACCTGAGTTTCGACCACTGCGAATATCGGCCAGGGCGCCGAAGGCGAACAAGCCGTGCAGTATGCCACTTAGCCCCACATAACCCATAAGCTGCGGGTAGCAAAGATAAAGCCCTACACCTTCAAGCAGACACAGGGCCAGGGTCAATATCAATACGCCCAGGGCGTTATAGTGTTCCTTGTGCAGATAAAGGATCACCCAAAACCCGGCGAGGTTCATCAGCAGATGCCAGAAGTTGGTGTGCAGCAGATTGCCGCTGACAAGCCGCCACAGCTCACCTTGTTCTATAGCGCTGCGGCGAAAAGCCAACAGCTCAGTGAGCGGCAGAGAATACAGCAGCAGCGCCAGGGCTGTTAACACAACACCTGAAAAATAAGCGGAGCTCGGCTTCACGCTGTCTTGGCCGCCAGTATTGCCTGGATGCTGTCCGGGCTCGCCAGATACTCATCCAATCCTTTTTGACGCAATAAACAGGCGGGGCAGGTGCCACAGCCTTTGCCAAGAATGCCGTTATAGCAGGTAAGGGTTTCATCCCTTACCAGTGGCAGTTGCTGGTATTTATCTGCCAGTGCCCAGGTTTCGGCCTTGTTGAGCCACATGAGTGGCGTAACCAAACGCAGCTGTCTGTCCATGCCTTGTACCAGCGCAGACTCCATCGCCTTGATAAAGTCATTACGGCAGTCTGGGTAGCCGGAGAAGTCGGTCTCGCAGACACCTGTGATCACGGCATCGGCGCCTATCTGATAGGCGTAGATCCCCGCCAGGGTCAGAAACAGAATATTGCGTCCGGGAACAAAAGTATTGGGCAGACCATTGTCCATCAAGTCGTTTGATACCGGAATATTGTCGCGGGTCAGGGCCGAGATGGCTAACTCATTGAGTAGAGTAACATCCAGCACCTTGTGACTGGCGGCGCCGAGTTTTTGCGCCAGTTGTTTGGCAACTTCAATCTCCTGGCGGTGGCGCTGGCCATAGTCGAAGGTGATGGCATGTACTTCATCATACTGGGCCAAGGCCTGAATAAGGCAGGTGGTGGAGTCCTGACCGCCGCTGAAAACGACTATCGCCTTGGAAATCGTTGGCTTAGTGCTTTGGATTGGCTCTGTGGTTTGCGGTGCGTTTGATTCTGATGACATAAGTGATTGATTGGATGAAGACATAAGCGTCTATTCAAAGGGATGACTCAATCGTCACAGTTTACCCTAATTTGGCCGGCTGTCAGCGCCGGCTTGGTAAAAAACGGAAAATTCGCTCATCCTTGCGCTTGGGGCTAAATTCCTCTATAAATGCCGCCCCGGCAAATATGAGGAACCCCGATGTACTACCCCGTCAACGAAGTCTTTGAAACCCTGCAGGGGGAAGGTGTGTTTACCGGCGTTCCGGCTATTTTTGTGCGTTTGCAGGGTTGCCCCGTGGGGTGTCCCTGGTGTGATACTCGCCAGACCTGGGACAAGCTTGAGCATAATCAGGTGAAACCTGCCGATGTGATCCGCACCGATGGCAGTATCGGTCGCTGGGCAGAGCATGATGCCAAGTCGTTACTGGAGGCGTTCAAACAGCAGGGATTCAATGCCAGGCATATAGTGATCACAGGGGGTGAGCCTTGTCTCTATTCACTCACTGAAATGACAGAAGCATTTAATGCCGCAGGCTTTCGCACTCAAATTGAAACCAGTGGCACCTTTGAGGTGAATTGCAGCGCAGATACCTGGGTCACAGTCTCGCCCAAGGTCGGTATGAAGAGTGGGATGCCGGTACTGCGTCAGGCGCTGGAGCGGGCAAATGAGATTAAGCATCCGGTGGCGACCGAGGCTCATATTGAGGAGCTGGATCAACTGCTGCAGGGATTGGATCTCAAAGACAAGACTATCTGCCTGCAGCCCATCAGCCAGAAGAGCCGGGCGACGGCGCTGGCGATGAAAGTCTGTATCGAACGCAACTGGCGTTTGTCTATCCAGACTCACAAGTATCTGGATATCGATTAATCCGTAGTGGTAATCGACAAAAAGCCGCATTGATGCGGCTTTTTGTTATCTGAAGCGCGTTGTTAGCAGCAGAGCTCACCCGTGGTTTCAAACAGTTTCAGTTTGTTTTGATACTGGCTGATATCCCCTATGTTGGCGGCTATCCACTCGGGGTTGTAATAAGTGTCCAGATAGCGCTCACCGGGATCGCAGATCAGGGTCACTATTGAGCCCTGGCGGTTGTCGCGTTTCATTTCGGCCGCCAGCATCAGGGCGCCATAGAGGTTGGTGCCGGTTGAGGCCCCTGTCTTGCGGCCGATGATCTGTTCCAGCCAATGGATTGTCGCCACAGAGGCAGCATCGGGGATCTTCAACATGGAGTCGACAACCCCCGGGATAAAGGAGGGCTCAACTCTGGGCCGGCCTATACCTTCAATCTTACTGCCTTGCTCACAGGTGATGGCCGCATCTCTTTGTTGAAAATAGTCATAGAACACTGAGTTATCCGGGTCGACCACACACAGCTTGGTGCAAAGCCGTTGATAGCGGATATAGCGGCCAATGGTGGCCGAAGTGCCGCCGGTACCCGGGCTCATCACAATCCACTCGGGAATAGGGAAGGGCTCGCGCTGCATCTGATCGAAAATGGCATTGGCAATATTATTGTTGCCGCGCCAGTCGGTGGCCCGCTCGGCATAGGTGAACTGATCCATATAATGGCCATTCAGCTCCCGCGCCAGCCGTTCAGACTCGGCGTAGATTTCGCTGGAGTGATTGACAAAGTGACAACGGCCGCCATAAAACTCTATCTGCTGTATCTTCTTGCGGGCGGTGGACGCTGGCATAACGGCAATAAAGGGTAGCCCCAATAGGCGGGCAAAGTAGGCCTCGGAGACAGCTGTGCTGCCGGATGAGGACTCTATGACAGGAGTATCCTGTTTGATCCAGCCGTTACACAAGGCGTACAGAAACAGTGATCTTGCCAAACGGTGCTTGAGGCTTCCGGTAGGATGGGTGCTTTCATCTTTAAGATAGATATCCACTCCGGCGACCGCCGGCAGTTCCAGTTTAATCAAATGCGTGTCGGCACTGCGCTGAAAATCGGCTTCGATTTTGGCAATTGCTTCGTTTACCCAGAGATCGGCCATTGTTGTTGTTCTTTCTTATAACAGGATGGTCTTAATCATAACCAAAGGTAATGACAATGGATAGCGAAAACTCAGGCGCATTTAGGCACAGATACAGGTTAGGTTATTGATTACTGTGGAGTTGATTAGTATAGGCGTAGATAAAACGCTTTGAGGTTTTACTAAAGAATAAAAAGAAATGGTGGAGGGAGAAGGATTCGAACCTTCGAAGGCGGAGCCGTCAGATTTACAGTCTGATCCCTTTGGCCACTCGGGAACCCCTCCACATATTTGGAGCCAGACATTGGAGTGAAAGATGGTGGAGGGAGAAGGATTCGAACCTTCGAAGGCGGAGCCGTCAGATTTACAGTCTGATCCCTTTGGCCACTCGGGAACCCCTCCACGATTTCACTTTCGTGTCTTTTTAAATTGTAGGCAAATGGTGGAGGGAGAAGGATTCGAACCTTCGAAGGCGGAGCCGTCAGATTTACAGTCTGATCCCTTTGGCCACTCGGGAACCCCTCCTCAATTGCGGCCGCCATAGTAGTCAGAAACCTTTTTCATGTAAAGCCCGATTTTAAAAAAAGGGCTAAAGTTCCTGATCATTTGGTCGATTAACTAACAACGAGTTGTTTTGTTGATGTTTTTTTATGCGTACTGATGTTTCCTTAATCAATGAACTGCAATTGGGCGAACGGCTTAATCTGGCTGTTGAGTCCCATCGCCGGGGTGAGTTTGCCCTGCTTTTGGCGTTGCTGTCTCAGGATGTGCGCGATTGGCCTCAGTTTCACCTGCACGACGATATTGCACAGGATGCTGTCCTGCGGCAGCAATTTGACTTGCCTGAGCCTCAACCTTTGCTTGGGGACTTGAGTCAGGAACCTTCCCCGGTAGACAACAGTTATCATTTTCTCAGTGACGGTGAACGTAGCTTTCAGTTGGCCCAGGCCCTGGTGCCCGAACCTTTGGTTATTCGGGGGAAGAGAGACAGCGGGATGCAGGAAGCACTGAATAATTGTGATTGGCACACAAGACTACGTACTGATGGCACCTTAAACCAACCCAAGGCGGTATTGATGGAGTTTGTTGATCAACTGTCGGAACAACGCAAACTGGCCGGTTTATATCAAACGGCGTGAGTCTTGCCTCAGTCCAGGTGTCGTCCATGGCTTATACTGATGGGTGACTCTCAGTATCGGAGACAAGAGATGAAGAGTATTGAACAGGCTCAGGCCGCCAATGTGCAGGACACTTGTGCCGAATGTGGCAGCTATGTGGATATAGGGACAGTCGTCGAAGAAGGAGACACCTTGCTTTCGTTGACTTTTCAAGGTGAGTCGGCAATGGTTGATGCCGAGGCGCTCAAGCAATTGGCCCAAGGCCGCTTCGCTGATGTCAAGGCAGAACTCAGTAGTTCAGAGCAGACAGTGACCTTGGCGCTGACTTTTTCCTGCAGTGCCGAGAAAATGATTTTTCAGTTGGAAAACGCTTTGGCATAAGCTGCACTTTTAGCCAAATGGTCAGTAGAGTTCTGGTTGTTAAACCAAAGCTGCAAAGCAAGACACAACAAGGTAAATGTAAGAAAGTATGAGTTATCTTGCTGGGTATTATGTAAAAGTGTAATCTCGCGCAGAGATATGATGGCAGGCCCGCGCATTCGGCACGGGTTTCTTTGAGCCCGAAAGGGAACCTGAGGATATGTGTGAAGCGACGTAGGTATCAGCGATTGCTGGAGTTGTTGACCAACTCGGTTGCCAAGCAGCAGGGCGATTTCGCCAAGACGGCTGAACTGGCTACAGAACTTCTGTGTCAATATCTCGATGTGCAACACGCCAGTGTCTGGTCCTGGTCCAGGGATCAGCATGTGCAGTTTGAAGTTGCCCGCTTTGGCTCGGGAAAGCCTCTTAAAACGCCGCGTCCACTACACCTCAATCAAATTCCATCTTATATCGACCAACTTAAGCAAAAACGCCATATTGACGCCAATGATGCGGTGGCTGATTGGCGTATGAGCGAGCTTGCCGAGGTTTATTTTAGCGTCAACGGTATTGCCAGTGCCCTGGATATCGCTATCAGGATCAATGGCCATATTGAAGGTGTTTTGAGCTTGGAGCGAACCTCTGCCGGGCATCACTGGAGTGATTTGGAGATCCATTTGGCCTCGCAAGTGGCTGACCAACTTGCGCTGACTTTGGCGACCCACGACGCCTACCGCAAAGACGAGTTGCTGACTCTGTTTCAGTCGGCCGCAGAACAATCGGCCCAAGTCAGTATGCTGATCAATCTGCACACAGAAGCGATTGAATATATCAACAGCGCCCATGAACAGATCACAGGTATCCCAAAAGAGAAAATGCTGGGCGCCAGTCTAAAGCAGTTGTCTTTTTTTAAACAGCAACCCAAACAGGCTGAAATGACCCTGGCCAAGGTGTTGCGTGGCGAAGCAGCGACGGGTGAAGTGATGCTCAATCGGGAGTCTGGCCAGGAATATTGGCTCAGATACCATGCCAGTCAATTTATTACCCAGCGCGGTAACCATTATGTCTTGGTCTCCAGCGAAGATTGTACCGAGCAGCATAATTATCAGGCCGAACTTGAACGCTTGGCCTGGCGTTGCAGCCTGACCGGACTATACAACCGTACCCATTTCAATCGTTTGCTCGATAGAACCTATAGCGGGCAGTTGCTGCTGGTCGATTTGATTGGTTTTAAACGCTTCAATGATACCTATGGACATGAACAGGGTGATGCCCTGCTGATTGAAGTTGCCCGCCGTCTGAAACATTTTGCTTCTCTTTATGCCGACTGCAGTATTGCCAGGGTGGGCAGCGATGAATTTGCATTGTTGCTTGATGATAGCGGCGATATCGATGTTTGTTGTCATCGCCTCTATCAACAACTGCGTAACCCTATCAATATTGGCCGTGAGCAAGTGGATCCCAAGCCGGCACTGGCGGCGGTGGACATTGCCGAAGTCGCCGAGTTGGTAGCGCCGCTGACTTGCGCCGATATTGCGCTGCAATACGCCAAGAAGAAGCAGGGTACGGCAATCCAGTTTTTCAACAGCGCGTTGCTCAAGGCGTTCAAGGATGATGCCCAGATAGAAAGAGATCTGCATGCCGCCATTCGGGGCAGACAGTTTGAACTTTATTATCAGCCGCTTAAAGATTTGCAAAGCTGCAGTTACATAGGTGCAGAAGCGCTGATCCGCTGGCACCATCCCAAGCGGGGAGTGCTGTATCCAGGCGCCTTTATCGATATTGCCGAACAGTCTGGGCTTATCAATGCCATAGGTAGCTGGGTACTGGAGGCCGCCTGTCGCCAGCTGAATTTGTGGCAGCATCACAATATCAATATCGCCATGCATGTGAACGTGTCGGCGCGGCAGTTTTTCGGCAGTAATCTTTATGAACAGGTTTGGCAGTTGCTCAATCGTTACCGCTTGAAACCCGGCACGCTTATTTTGGAGATCACCGAAACCGAGTTGATGGAAGATATACGCTATGCCACCAATTTATGCCAGGAACTGGCTGACTTGGGGGTAGGGCTTGCTATTGATGATTTCGGTACGGGTTACAGTTCAATGCGCTATTTGAAACAGTTTCCCATCAGCAAGCTCAAGATAGACAGGTCTTTTATCTCGGATCTCAGTATTAGCCGCGAGAGCCGCGAAATCGTCAGCGCAATTATTGCCATGGCCAAGGCGCTGAATATCTCCCTGACAGCAGAAGGGGTTGAAACCGCCGAGCAGGAACGCTTCCTTACTTCATGCATGTGTCATCAGGCCCAGGGATTCCTGTACAGCCCGGCGCTCAGAGAGGCCGAATTCAGTGCTTTTTTGCAACAGAGTCAACCTGCATTGCTGCATTGATTAACCAGTTTAAGTTCTCTTGGTTCCACACTTGATTTCGGCCCAAGTTAAATCCGACCTAAGTTAAATCCGTTTCAGGCAGCAGTGTTTGAACTTGTTGCCGCTATTGCAAATGCAAGGGGCATTGCGTTTGGGATAGCTGACCGCAAACTGCTTACCCTCGGTGTAAAACCAGCAGCCGTCCTCAAATATAAACTCAGATTGTTCAAATATGGCGTCTAACTGGCCATCCGCCAGATGCCAGGCCTTGAAAGTGACTCTGGCCTGGTTTTGCCCAGGTGTCAAAGGTTCCCGCTCGACAATTTGTAGGCCCAACCATTGGGTCTTTGGCATCTGGGCCAGGGTTTGTGCGCTCAGTCCCTGGCGATAATCCCGGTGATGGGTGTCGATAAGATAATCAAACTCTGCTTTAACAAAGGCGGCATAGCGGGAGCGCATCAATTGCTCTGGTGTGGCGGCGCTGTGCTGCTTGGTGTGAAGCAGCTGACAACATTCACTATAAGGGAGCTTGGAGCCGCAGGGGCAAAGGAGGTTCGTTGTCATCGAGGTTTTTAGCTTCAATTGAGGGCCGGTTAAACGGCCTGGGTTTGCATTGTCGGAGATCATAGCGCTTTGAGGCCTGGCTTGCATTGAAACAATCAATTTATTCGGGTGAATTTCGCAGTTTTCCGCAAGTGCCGACAGGAGCGCAGCAACTTTATTTGAAGGATAGGGTAAACGGGGGCCATATATCGATATTTGGGGCTCGAATGGCTTGCAGAAGTGCGCCTGGGTGAATGAACGTACAGGCTACTTCAGGATAAAACGACAGTCATTTGGGTTAAAAAATAGCGAACCTGTTTTATTGAATTGAACAATATGCTTTAGTAATGATTAATCTAGGGAAGGTGCGAGTAAGTTCTCGTGGCACTATTGCTGTGAAAGCCCCGAAGGGCGTAGCGTACAGGTTTGTAAGTCAACGCTGAGCACACATGGAACTTGTTTGCACCTTCCCCTGGCAAAGGGTCTGTTTTTAACCATCTTAAATCCAGGCTCAGTTCACTTTATGCCCTACAAGGAAAAGAATATGCAGAAATGGATCCCTTTATTGGCGCTCGGCGCCTTCAGTAACCTGGCACTGGCGGCTGACTGGCAGTTGGATAATGCCGATTCCAAGGTTAGTTTTATATCGGTTAAAAAAGGTGACATTGCCGAGGTACATGAGTTTAACCAGCTAAGTGGCATGCTTGCCGATAATGGCGAATTCAAGCTGGAAATTCCGTTAAACGGGGTTAATACCGGCATAGAAATACGGGATAAACGGATGCAAACCATGTTGTTTGAAGTGGCTAATTTCCCGACCCTTACGCTGACTGCTCAAGTACCCGCTGAGTTGGTGGAAAAGCTCAAGCCGGGTGAGTTGTTGAGTACTGAGATAGATGGCGTATTGTCACTGCATGGTAAGACCCAGAACAAACGTTTTGATGTGGTTGTGGCCAGGCTTGGGCCGTCGAGCCTTTTGGTCACTTCACAGAAAGCCGTCATAGTGAACGCCGAAGAGTTTGGTTTGACCGATGGGGTTGAAAAATTACGTGAAATTGCCGGTCTATCCAGCATCAGTAAGGCTGTTCCTGTTTCTTTTGTTCTAAGATTAAACAAGTAACGAACGACAGCTTGATTTGAGGCAAGACTCAAGGTGGAATTTGTTTCATAATGTGACTTTCCGGTCGCGGCTTGATAGGCAATTAGACCGGAGAGTGTGCCCCTTATATGGGTTGGCCTGAGACGTTGCACGCGGGAAGAAAGATGGTTACAGACAAAGACGGCTATATGCACCTCATTCAATTCCTGACTGAACACCTTGGATTGTTTGAGACCCCAGAAGGGGGATCTTTGAGCGACAGCAGCGTTATGGAGGAGTTCGAAGAGCAGCTGTCGGCACAGATTATTATGGTCTGTGGCCAAAACCCACAACTGTCTTTCGTCCAACGCAACACAGTCATCCGTGAAATCGATGCCATAGTGTATGATCTGGAAGAGATCTTGGCCAAGGTGGCCAACCATAAGGCTACGGCAAAACAAACCTTATTTATTAGTGAGTTTGCCGGTTTGATCAAGAATCTGTTCGATCAGGAAATTGCCAAACTCCAGTCTCAATAATGCACAAACTGGAGGCTTAGGATGCTGACACTGCTTTCCGGGTTTGAAGGCAATACAGTAGCGGTTCGTGCCAGTGGTGTTGTCAGCAGTGAAGATTATGATGCTGTCTTGCTGCCGGCGCTAGAGTCCAAACTCAGAGAACATGTGCTCATTAAACTCTGGTATGAATACGGCGCTGACTTCGAGGGTATCTCTTTGCAGGCCGTGTGGGATGATGCCTGTTTTGGGCTGTTTCATTTGCAAGACTTTTCCCGTATAGCTGTTATTACTGACAGCTCTGTTATCGAAGGGATGGCGCAGACCTTGGCGTTGATGATCCCTTGCCCGGTAGTGGTGTTTTCCAAGGCGGAATTGCCCCAGGCTCGAGCCTGGCTCTCGGGAACCTGAAGCGTTAACATCTGTCTTATCTGTAAGTTCCGGTATTTCTGCCGGATTTTCATCTTGTTAGTTGAAATGAATGGAATAGTCCCATGCTTAAAAAACTTGGTCTTTGTTTTATGTTGCTTTCGACATCCGTGTTTGCCCAGGAAAAAATGGTTATAGGTCAGACTGAAATTATGACGGTCGCCGAAGCCGGCCTCAGTTTTGAGGCCCGAATCGATACCGGGGCTGCCAATACTTCTATGCATGCGGTCGATCTCAAGGTCATAGGCGGCAGTGCCAAAAAGATGCAGGATAATGTGGGTAAAATGCTCAGTTTTACCACAGAGAACGAACGTGGCGAGAAAAAACAGCTCAAGGCAAAAATTGTCAAGACATCTACCGTCAGCAACTCTCAAGGGCGGGAGACGCGCTACATGGTGGAGTTGAATGTCGCGTTTGGCAAACACAAGCGTAAAGTCAAGGTCAATCTCAGAGACCGCAGCCATATGGATTATAAACTGCTTATCGGCCGTAACTGGCTGGCTGATGACTTTCTGGTCGATGTGGCAGAGAAACGTATCATAGGGCCAGTCGCTGCTATCAGTGTGCGGGAATCCGGGCTGATTTTCCAAACCCGTATTGATACCGGCGCGGTAGAAAACTCGTTGCATGCCACGGATCTGAAAGTGGAGAATGGTGACGAGGATATGGAAAATAATATCGGCAAGCAGCTGAGTTTTATGACGGAAAATGAAAAGGGTGAAAAACAGCGGCTGCACGCGATGATCACTAATACCTCGTTGATTCGTAATGCTCAGGGCAGTGAAATCCGGTATATGGTGGAACTCAATATTGGTGAGCCGGGAAGGGAGTATCCGGTCAAGGTTAACCTTAAAGACAGAAGCAAGATGACCCACAAACTGTTGATTGGTCGAAACTGGCTGCAAGGTCACTACCTGGTAGATGTCAGCCTCAAAGAAAACGACTGATATGCGTTTTCAACCTTTAGCATTATTTGATGTTATTTAATGTCGATGCATAAGACAGATACCGAGAGATCGTAACGGCAGTTGTATCTGTAGTGCTTGCCTAAAAAGCCGTTGATTACTGATTCAGGTCATCAATGGGGCACAGCTACAGAAAGGGCGGTCGGCGGGAGCGTCTTCTTGCCGTCTTAGCTAGTACATCTTAGCCCCGTTTTTGAACAGAGATTGCTCTCGAACCTATCAAAAGTGTGCCTTTCCTCGAGTTACCAAGAGCCGTTTACAATATACCCAGCATTGCTTTGCATGCGCTGGCGTCAGGTATTAGTACTGTAAAGGCAGCTGAAGCTGATGGTGAATGGCGTCGAGACGATATGTAAGGTACGTCATAAAGTATTAATTCAAATACTTTAGGGTTTGGCAGGCAGCTTTATGATACAGCTAACTGTCAAGGATGTGCTTTTCCTTTATAATTAACAATTTGATGCTTTGATAGATTCTTGGTTAAGAATGAGGAGTTGAGCTTGCTGACCAAAATCCTGCTGACAGCCCTGGTGTTGGCACTGGCATGGGCCATGCTCAAACGAAGGTCAAGTCCTGAGGTAAGAAAGCAAGAGGTCGCCGAACCTTTGCCTTTATTCAAACGCTTTTTGGTTCCTGGAGCCGTGGGCGTTACCTTGATACTGGCCTGTGGCTTTTTTGCCTGGCAATGGTTTGACGGTTATCAGGTGGTTTCCGTGACCTTGGTTTCACCCAAGGAAGAACGACGGGAAGTCTATCAGGTGCGTAAGAAAGATATCTCGGCCAATGAACTGGTTACCGTGGATGGACTCAGGATCCGTCTCTCCACCGAGGAGCGTTTGATGATAGCCGAGAAAAGTGTCCCCTGACGCCACTGAGCGCTTTTCATTGATGGCTTATCAGGTAAACTAGGCACATTTTTTTGCCGGGCATTTCTTTCTACGGCATTGTTATCTTCAGGAGGACCCATGATTACTGCATACACCTATCAGGATCAGCAGCTTAAAATTATTGAGCTGACCATAGAAGACAGTCTTCCGGAACAAACTCTGTGGCTGGATCTCTACAAGCCGGATGACGATGAGCGGGATTGGTTGAGCCATTATTCGGTGGAAGAGGTACCCGACGAAGAAGATATCAATGAGATTGAGGCTTCGGCACGTTTCTATCAAAACAAAGACGGCCTGCATATCAACTCTCTGTTTCCGCAGCGGGTTGGTCAGGATGTTCGTGGGGTTAACGTTTCATTCAACCTGCGTAGCCGGTTTTTGGTCACCATACGTGAAGAGGATGTTGGCCTTATTCGTTTGCTGCGCAACTATTTGCGTCTTGGGCGCATCATGGTGGCCACGCCTCAGGCACTGTTTATCGAGCTCTTTAACCTCAAGGTAGAGTACCTCTCTGACTTGATTGAAGATGTTTACACTGTGCTGGAAAACGTTGGTGAGCAGGTGTTTGAGAGTAATGAACTCGATGATGTGTTTAAGCTGATCACCTTGCAGGAAGATTCCAACGGTAAGATACGTTTGAGTCTGCTCGATACCCAGAGGTCTCTGCGTTACATACAGAAGTATTACCGTAAAGAATTGGCCGAAGATGAGCTCAAGGAAATTCGCGAGATGTTGTCGGACATTGAATCCCTGATGCCTCACAGTCAGTTTATCTTCGATAAACTCAACTTCTTGCTGGATGCGGCCATGGGTTTCAGTGGCTTGCAGCAAAACAAGATCATTAAGATTTTCTCGGTTGCGGCCGTGGTCTTTCTGCCGCCAACCCTGATCGCCAGTAGTTACGGGATGAACTTCAGAGAGATGCCTGAGCTTGAGTGGTACTTCGGCTACCCTATGGCGGTGGTGATGATGTTAGCCAGTGCGGCAGGCACTTACCTGTTTTTCCGCCGCAAAGGTTGGCTGTAAATCCGGTTAAGGGCTTTAGCACCTTGGTTACAGGGGCTTGCGCCTTAATGGTATCACCTGAGCCTTGTGATCTCTGTACTGGTCCGGGGCTTCCAACACGCTCGCTAACGCGGCGAACTTGTGGCGCATAATGCGGATGCTGACCAGGCATCTGTGATAGGGGTTATTGCAGCGTGCCAGACTCTGCTGCAGGTGGTGTTTAATGGTTCTGAGCTGGTCCTGGTTGGAATCGGAACTGTTGATTAACTCGTCACTCAAACGCTCCTGTAGCTTGTCCAATTCTTCCGGCTGGTTTTGAGCCAGCCACATCAAGGTGTCAAAATCCGGTAGTTCTGTCATTGCCGGCCTCCGCCTGTGAGGGGTGAGCCTGGTTTCAGGCTACCCAAATCCAGGTTGCAACAACAAGATTAGTTCAGTCTAACTATGATGGCGATAATGACTTTGGTTATATAGGCCAAAGGGGTAGGCTAAAGGGTTCAGCCTTTGCTTTCGCTGCCAAAGTAGTAGCTGACCCGTTCTCTGGGGTTGAGGTACTTGAAGATTTTCTCCGGCAGCGCCGCCGGTGGCAGGCAGCGCACGATAGAAAGTCCTTCGGCTTCCAGATCGATAATCGGCGCTTGATCTTTGGGCACCAGAGCGTCATATACCAGAATTCGCGGCAGCAGCAGCTTATCCAGGTTGACCGACATTACCAGCCCATATTGGCCGGAAGAAAGCTCAACCACGCTGCCGGGAGGATAGACCCCGAGCATCTTAATCATTTTGCCGACATATTCCTGATTCAGCTTTCCCTTGGAGTATTTATATAGATAGCCCAGAGCAGCATAAGGCGTCTTGGCCTTGGATTGCACTCCAGGGTGGCAAAGAGAGTCATATTGGTTCACCACAGCCACCAACTGGGAAGCTTGACTCAGTTCATCGGCTTTCAAGCCTTTGGGGAAACCACTGCCATCGAGCAGTTCATGGTGATGGGTGATAACGTCCCTGGCATTTTCCGGAAAGTCGGCGGCCAGCTTGATGAACTCTGCGCCCATCAGCGGGTGCTGGTTCAGCAGGTTTTGCTCGGGTTTAGTCAAGGGAGCCTGCTTGCGCAGTATCTGGCTTGGCAGTTTGAGTTTACCTATGTCGTGGAATAGCGAACCCAGGCCCACGGCCTCAATATCTTCTCTGGGCCATTGCAACTCTTTGGCCACCAACATGGTGAGAATGGCAACGTTGAGTGAGTGAAAATAGATGCCTTCGTTTTTATCCGAATCGGCCATTAAATGCAGGATCAGGTTGTCGGAGGATAAAAGTTGCTCGGCAATGTCCCGCACCAAGTCCTGTGCTTCGGTAACCGCATTCAGAGGGCGGCTGCGCAGTTTGTTGACCAGATTGCGCATCCTTGCCAGTGAACGGTCGAAATGCTCCTCTGTCTTATGCAGTTCGCGACGCATTTTCTTGAGAATTTCGATCTTTTGTTGCTTGTCGCTTTCCATCTGTTGTTGCAGAGAGGTGACTTCCTGTGGATTTTCCATTGGGGCAGCTTGTTGATTGGCAGGCAGCGGCGGAGTATCACTGCGGTCCGGTACCACAAACACACTGTCTATGCCCAGTTTACGGATTAGCTCGATTTGCGCCTGTTGTTTGATACGGAAGCTACTGAAAAGAAAAGGATGATCTTTCCATGCCAGAGGAAGGCGGACGAAGTTACCCACCTGCAGTTGTTGGACACTGACTCTACAGCTCTTGTTCATTCAAATCATCTTTTTTAAGCAATCGAATCATTTTATCGCAAAGAGTACGCTTTACAATTAGTTAGCTCACATGTAAGCATGTTTGGATAAAAAATATAAGCAAATCGAGATTTTTATGGACTTTATCGAAGTATATCCCAATGCCATTCCTGATGAGTTATGCGATCGTCTGATTGCCGCCTTTGAAGCTCATCCCGGTGTTACCGAGGGCCGCACAGGCCATGGTGTCGACAAGGAAAAGAAAATCAGCCGTGATCTGACATTGGATCAGTACCCAGAGTTGCAGCCACTGCGTAATGAGCTGCTGGGCCACACACTAAAGCATGCCGGACGATACTTTGATAAGTATGCCATGGCGCTGATGGGAGCCGTGGCCGTGCAGGTGGCTGATGAGTCCGGCAATGCAGTAACCCTGACACCGGATAACTATGCTCGCCTGGGAGCCCCCAGAGCTGAGGCGCTGGTACAATACCTTTATCGTAGTGGTACCATCAATTTGCAAAGGTATCAGCGCGATATAGGGGGATATCCCCATTGGCATTCTGAGCAGTTTCCCCAGGCCGGTCACAACGATGCCTTGCACAGAGTGGTGCTTTATATGTTCTATCTCAATGATGTGGCCGAAGGCGGGGAGACGGAATTCTTCTATCAGCAGCGCAAAATTGCGCCGAAGAAGGGCACTATGGTGATAGCGCCGGCGGGATTTACCCATAGTCACAGGGGCAACCGTCCAAAGAGTGGTGATAAGTATATTGCCACTTCCTGGATCATGTTTAATCGCGCCGAGCAGCTTTATGGACCAACCCGGCGCTGAGGCTTATTGCATGGGAATCTGAATACGGAAGCAGGCGCCTTCCAGTGCTGAATCCTCAATGCTGAGGGTGCCGCCGTAACTGCTGACGATTTCATTACACACTGCAAGGCCAATTCCCTGTCCCGGTGACTGGGTATCGGCGCGCACACCGCGCTGGATGATCTTCTGTTTAAGGCTCTCATCAACACCAGGGCCGTCATCTTCCACCTGTATCTGTAGTATGTTGCCTTGATAACCGGCACTGACCCGAACGGTTGAAATACATAGGCGGAACGCATTTTCCATCAGGTTGCCGAACAGCTCCATTAAGTCGCCTTGATTACCGGGAAACTGCAGTTCGTCCTCTATTTTGGCGCTGAACTTCACCTGTTTGTCTCGGTATACCTTGAACAACATCTGTGCCAATTGATCCACCAGAGGGGCAATCGGAGTCTGTTCCTGCTTGAGGCCCTTGCGTCCCAGCATGGCTCGCTTGAGTTGATATTTCACCAGCTGATCCATCTGGCTCACCTGTTCCATGATTTTTTCGCTGCTGGCCTGTTTATCCAGGCTGGCATCATCCGTGATGGCATGTACAGCGGCGAGACGGGTTTTGAGACTGTGGGCCAAGTCATTCATGGCATTTTGATAGCGCTGTTGCTGAGCACTGGATTGCTGCAGCAGTTGGTTGAGCGCCTGGGTGACGCCTTCCAGCTCCACCGGATAACCGCCGGAGAGTGACTTGGACTTGCCGTTGATGATGGATCTCAACTCATTTCGCATCTGTACCAGTGGCCGCATGCCCCAATAAGCGGCGCTGATCAGCAGTACCAGTGCCAGTGCCAACACCAGCGCCAGACGAATATAGGTGCGTTTGGCAAATTGGCTGTATTCCTGTTCCAGCTTGGCCGCATCCTTGAGCACCAACAGGTTGTAGTGAATACCGGCGATATCGACCGACAGCAGATAGGCAAAATAGGCACGATTGTCGGCCATGTTCAGGTAGTAGGGGGGCGCTTCGTTGCGGATTTCATTGAAACGTTCACAGGTATCAAACAGACCTCTGTCCACTGCCAGCGAAGAGGTCCATACCTGTTTGAACTTCTCGTCACAGGAGGCGATAACATAGCGCTCCTGTTTGTTGTTCTCCTCAAGCCAGGAGCTGGTATCCGGGATCAGGTCATGCTCCCTGAGCTCTGCAGCCACCTGAGGGATTTCGGCGATTAGCTGCGCCGTCTCTTCGTTGTAGCTGTTTTGCGCATGCAATATGTTGACCATCCAGGCCAAGCCAAAACCGACCACGGCTATGATAGACAACGAAGTGAGAAACATCCGCGTCAGCAGGCGTTTCTTGGGTTTTATTCTCAATTGCATGGCAGGTTGAATTTGTACCCCTGGCCTCTGATAGTCACTATTGGATTTTCGATGCCGTCACGGGTCAACTTCTTGCGCAGTCGGCTCACCATCACCTCAATGGTGTTGGGATCGCCTTCTTTGTCGCCATAAATAACGTCCAGTAAACGTTGCTTGGCGACCACTTCATGGTTGTGGCGCATCAGATATTCGAGAATTTGATATTCGAAGGCGGTGATCTCCATCGGCTCACCATTCATGGTGACCTGCTTGGCGGCGAGATCCAACGACAGGTCGCCGCTGTTGATCACCGGCTTGACGAAGCCGGCACTGCGGCGGACCAAGGCATCGAGGCGGGCCACCAGTTCCTCTTTTTGAAAGGGTTTGACCAAGTAGTCATCCGCACCGGCGTTGAGTCCTTCAACTTTGTCTTGCCAGTTGACCCGGGCGGTCAGGATCAGAATAGGGGCTTTAACGTCTTCATCCCGTAACTGTTGGATAAGTGCAATGCCGTCTTGATCCGGCAAGCCCAAGTCCACAATGGCGACGTCAATAGGGTAGTTGGTTGCCTGGAAAAATCCCTCTTTGGCGGTTCCCGCCACCTGAACCTGATTCCCCAATTCTCCCAGTTGTACCTTGAGGTGGTGGGAGAGTAAGGGATCGTCTTCAACAACCAAAATTCTCATATTCTTTACGCCTTTAACTGAAATCAGAACAGTGTACGCAGTTCCCAGGAGCAGCTCAAGCCGAGGCTAAAGCAAAGGTATCAGTCATACAAGATTTAAACCTAAGACCTAACTCGCTAAAAAATAGGGCTATACACTGGCTCGAGTGTATAGCCCTATTACTTAACCTACGCTGACCTCTGATGTGGATTGTCGAGTCATTGGCCCAAGATGGAAATGTTGGCGGGTGTGACGACTAGGAGCCCCGGTTACGATTTCTGGCCAGTTTATTACCGCTCCAGGCGCTCAGCAGAGTAAACAGGGTGACCCCGCCCATAATAAATGCCAGCCTGAGCCAAGGGGCATCCATGGCCTGGCGCATGGCGACATATTCAAAGCCACTCTTGGCCCATACCAGCACGGCGCCGATCAAGAGACCGATTTGCAGAACGCGAATACCAACAGCGCTTTTCACAAACAGCAATGCCGGTGCCAGCAGGCAGATTGCGGCGGCGATGGTGTGCGAGTATCTGAGGAAATGAGCGCCCAGTAGCCAATAAGCAAGACAGAGTAAAACAACACGCCACCACATAGAGATACCTTGAATCAATTGAATTGAGGTCATTCTAGTCTGAATTTAAGGTGTATTCTATTTACTGCTTCACAGTTTATCCCTGTAGTTAAAGGTTATAGCCCGTCTGGCTTAGGGTTTCATATGCAGCTTATTGTTTAATTTTATGGGGTTAAGCCGTTAATAGCCGCAGCAGTATGGCAACCGAGACAGTCAGGAAGATAGCGCCGCAAAGGTAATCTATATAGTGACCAAAGCGTAGCAGGCGTTGCTGCACCCGGGCGTGAGACAGCAGCATGGCCAGCATGGCAAACCAGATAACCGAGAGCAGCGGCAGTAATATAGCGGCCAACAGCTTGGTCTGATTGCTGACTTCTGGGGTGATAAGGGTGGAAAACAGCGTTAGAAAGAACACCAACGCCTTGGGGTTGAACAGGTTGGTCGATAACCCAAGCAGCAGCCCGGCAGTAGCCGACATAGTGTTATCGCGGGTGCTTTTGCCAAGGTTATTGTCTACCCTGTTGTTTAACTCCTCGGACTGCATGACTTGTGCATCATTGATTGCTTCCCGGCTGGTTGGTAATTCATTGGTTTGCGCTTCAGCGAGTGGCCTTGCCTTCAAGGCGCGTTTAAGCCAGGCCTGGGCACCAAAAGCTCCCAATCCCATCCAACCCAGATAAAGGGCACCAAAGAGTTGCACCAGCACAAACAGGGTATGCGAGCTTTGAATGGCCAGGCTGACACCCGTGAGGCTCAGGACAGTGTGCACCAATATCGCCAGAGAGATGCCGACAGCGGCTGCCAGTGCGGTGTTGCGCTGCTCGCGGCTGGCGATTTTCAGGATCAATGCAAAGTCGGGTCCCGGGCTCGCCAATGCCAGTAGGTGAATGGTGCCCAGGGTCAGTAAAAGATGCAGATCTGTCATAGTCAACTCTATCCTGTAGTGCCTCATTGAGCCGAGGCTGAAAGTGTTTGGGTATAGGGGGAAAGATGCTCAGCCACCAGAGGGGGCGTGTGGCGTTCACAGCATGCGCCGCTGAAACGCCTGCGGAGAAAGCAGGAAGGCACGTTTGAAAGCCTTGTTCAGATGGCTCTGATCGAAGAAGCCGACTTGCTGCGCCACCGAAATCACACTATCTCCCCTGAGCAGAGCTTTCTTGGCATATTCCAGGCGGATCCGCTTTAGGTAGGCATGTGGCGTCATGCCGGTTCTCTGTCGAAACTGCCTAAGCAGTTGGTATTGGCTGAGATCCAGCTCCTTGGCAAGCTGCGGCAACCGAAATGGCGCAGCGGGATCGGCATGAAAGGCTTCTCTTAACCTATCGAGTTGACTCTGACTCAAGGCGTGAGGCTGTCTCTCGGTATTGAGCTGGCGACCATGCTGGCGCAGCAGCTTTTCCAAAAAGGCGATAACCGCGGTTTCGGAAACCAGGAGATCATTGGCGGCTATGGGTTGGGTCAGTAAATGGTGCAGCTGGCAAAATTCCCGATACAGCGCCGGATGATACAACAAAGGCGCGGCAAAACTGAAATATCCCAGGCCGAGATCCCGCGCCAGTTGCTGCAGCCAGTCATGGGGCAGGGACATTACCAGAGCACAATAGCCCTGCTGTTCGCTGCTCTGGCCATCATGGCTGCTGTCGGGATCCAGGGTCGACAACCAATGGGGTCTCAGGTGCCAGGTTTGGCCACGATAATGAAAGTCCTGGCCGCCGTGACTGACTACGCCGATATGAAAGTCCAGATGAACATGGGGCTCGAAGTGAAAATGTTGAAAACTGGCCCGACTGATCTCCAGTTCGGGATGGGATGGGGCGCGCCAGTAATGGATTTTCTCCTCGTGCATCTTGCTATCCTGGGTAAGAATTTATGTTATCTTAGCGGTCGGTTATCCAGGCCGCCTAGTAAATTATTGCACGGCCGGTATCAAAGTCAGACCTATAAACACCGATAACAGATTGGAGCCCACAGTGAAAGGACAGATCTTAAGAGAAATGAAAGTACTGAGTGCTATTGAACCTGAATATGAGGTGGAAAGACGGGTAGCATTTCTTAAGGCCAAGCTGCAGGAGGCTCGCAGCCAGACGCTGGTACTGGGGATCAGTGGCGGGGTCGATTCTTCTCTGGCCGGGCGCTTATGTCAGTTGGCGGTAGATTCGCTCAATCAAGGCAAAGCCGAGGCTGAATACCGTTTTGTGGCCATGCGTCTACCTTATCTTGAGCAGCGTGATGAACATGAGGCGCAGCAGGCGCTGGCATTTATCCGCCCCAGCAAACTGGTGACTGTGAATATTCATGAGGGGGTGAGCGGCATTCATCAGCATGTACTCAGTGGCTTTGATCGCGCCGAGCTGGCGCTACCGGATGCCAAAAAGGTTGATTTTGTGAAGGGTAATGTCAAGGCCAGAATGCGGATGGCGGCCCAATACGAAGTGGCGGGGCTGCTGGGTGGCCTGGTGGTTGGAACAGATCACAGCGCCGAAAATGTTACCGGTTTCTATACCAAGTGGGGCGATGGAGCCTGCGATTTGGCGCCGCTTTTTGGCTTGAATAAGCGTCAGGTACGGCAATTGGCCGCCTTTCTCGGCGCCTCGGAAACCTTGGTATACAAAGCGCCAACGGCGGATCTTGAGTGTGACAACCCGGGTCTTGAAGACGAGGCTGCCCTGGGGTTGAGTTACGATCAGATAGACGACTTCCTTGAGGGGAAGCCGGTTTCCGCCGAGGTGGAAAGCAGGATTATAGCCATCTACAAGGCGACGCAGCATAAGCGCAGGCCTATCCCGACCATTTACGATTAACTGCTCAACTTGAATCGTAAAATGCCGCGTTGATCGCGGCGTTTTTTATGGCTGGCGTAGCGCCTGACGTAGCAGCAAAATACTGGCGTTGGGAAACTGGCGGTAATCCAGATAGGGGACTTTCCAGCGCCACTGATCCAGCCTTTGTATTCCGGGCGCACCGTTAAGACTCTGCCCGGCATCGCCGGCGATATTGAGTTGGCTGGCGGCTTGATTGCCGGCGATAAGTGCTATGCCGCTATCGGTTACCAACTCTGTCGCGCCTATCTCCAGTGCGACTTGGCAAAAGAGCCTCTGCTGCAGAAAACTACGCCAGTCGTCATCCGGGGCAAATATCTTGGCGCAGATCACCAGGATTTTGCGCCAGTGGTTGGAGTTGGCGGCTATCAAGGCCGCGGCGGCATCGTTCTGCTGCCAGTGCCAGTCAAGCGGCAGTGTTGGCGGGTTGGGTAAGTAAACCCGCGCTTTGGCCAGGTCGTTACCAATACGCGAAGGAAATGAAGGCGTTGAGTGTGCGTGCACGTTTGCTCTCTGTTAGACTTTTATGCCAATAGATCTCAGTGAAATGCCGTTTCAGCGCCGCCACTTTGGGGCAGTTCGAGGTAAAGGTCAATGAAAACTCTGCTTATCAGCTCGGGGAAACAGCTTACTATTGCGCTTTTTTATGCTTGTTTCGGTATAGGGCTGGCGCTGACTGTGACCGGGATCTGGTTACTCAATGATCGTGTTGATTTGAGTCCCTGGCATACTCACTTTCTGAGTCATGAGTTTGATCGTCACAAGGGCGTCGAAGACTTTAACGATTATCTCAAGTTGGAGCAGCAACTGTTTGCCGAGCTTGATCAGGAGCTTGGTAAACTTTCCGGTGGCATAAACTCACCGATAAATCGCTATCATAGCGGCAGCATAGCAGATCCCAAGCGCTGGGTTTTTCCCTGGAATCAAAGTTTCGAATGGGCCAATGCCGATGCGCAGTTCGGGCTCTTGCTGTTTCATGGTATGTCAGATTCACCCTACGCCATGCATCAGTTTGCCCAGCAGTTCAAGGGGCGCGCTCATGTGTTGGCGCTGAGGTTACCGGGACACGGCACTCTGCCATCCGGCCTGGTGCGCTTGGAATGGCAGGATCTGGCCGCGGCCGTTAAGTTGGCCAGTCGCCATATGAGCCAGGTGCTCAATGGCAAACCTCTCTATGTGATAGGTTATTCCACCGGCGCCAGTCTGGCGCTCAACCATGAGTTGGAAAACCTTCATAAAGGCAGGCCTACTGATTATGAAAAGGTGGTCATGCTGTCGCCGGCCATAGGTTTGGCTCCTATGGCGGTCGGCGCGCAGTGGCAGTCGCAGCTGGGTTATATTTTGGGGCTGGAGAAACTCAGCTGGAATACTATTTCACCCGAATATGATCCCTTTAAATACAGCTCTTTCGCCGTAAATGCCGGTGATGTGGTTTATCGTCTGGCGCAGCACAATAGCCAGCGTTTACTGGCTTTACCTGAAGAGAAAAAACGCCAGTTGCCGCCGATTTTGGCGTTCCAGTCGCTGGTGGATGATTCGGTATCGACGAGAGCTGTGCTGGAGAACCTGTTCCTGCAACTGCCCAAGGGAGCCAATGAACTGGTGATCTATGATATCAACCGTAATCAGGTGAACCTCAGTATGACACCTGTGGATCCTCTGGCGGAGATCAGCGGCATACTGGCGCGAACCAATCTGACTTTCCGGGGAACATTGATTGAGAATCAGGTGGGCTTCAGTCATCTGGTGCAGGCTCGGGAGTTTGGTACTCATTCCGGAGTGGAAAAACTCAACTTTAAATGGCCCGTGTCAGTTTATTCTTTGTCTCATGTAGCCTTGCCGTTTTCTGCCAATGACAGTCTATATGGTAATCAAATGGCCACAAGCATGGACCGCATTCAAATTGGCGCCGCCGCATCCCGTGGCGAGCGCGGTGTCATCAGCATTCCCGCCGCCGATATGCTGCGCCAGCGCTGGAACCCTTTCTTTGATTATCAGATGCAGCGGATTGAAACCTTTTTCAATCAAGATCCTGAGCCGACAAAGTACAGATGACCCGGTTACGGCCCTCGCTTTTGGCTTGGTATAGGTTAGCATCGGCTTTTTTTAACCAAACCTCCAGAGACGGACTGTAGGAGGCATTGGCAATCAGGGCACCGATACTCGCAGTGACGCTGATCCGGCGTTGATCTTCGGGGTTGATGATTTCAAGATCGGTAATGGCCTGACGTATTTCATTCAGATACGGCTCTATCTTGAAAGGGTTGCACATGGGTAGCAGTAGCAATAGTTCTTCACCGCCGTAGCGGCTGATAAGATCCGAGTCGCGCTTGAACTTTGTCTTAAGCAAATCGGCGACTCGTTTCAAGGTTTCATCACCGCCCAAATGACCAAATTCATCATTGATCCGCTTGAAGAAGTCCAGATCCATCAACACCACGGCCATGGCTTCGTTATTGCGTTGGCATAGACCCTGTAAAGTGGCGAAACTCGCTTCGGCGTGGCGCCTGTTGGCAAGCCCTGTGAGCGGATCGGTTTGAGCTAACTGTTTGAGTTTGCGGTTGGCTTGCTCCAGCTCCAGAGTTCGAATAATGACTTTTTCTTCCAGATCCAGCTGGTGGGCCATCAGTTGGCGTTGGTTCTCCTTGAGTTCAGTGTAGAGGTGAGTTACTTCCACAGGCACGTTTTGGTCATTGAGTAACTTATCTTCAGTAAGGCGCTTGCCCTTGTTGAGTTGCTCTGAAATCAACTCCAGCGGTTTGGTCAGCCGTTGCCCAACCACTCTGGCGACCAATAGCGACAGTAACAGGAACAGCAACAACAATGCGAAGGTGAAAATAAACTGGCGCTCCACTTCGTGCAGCAGTGGGGCGTAGGGGTCGAGCACAAAAATTTGCCAGTTGTTTTGCAGGCGATACTGGCTGTAAACATATTCCGGACTGTCGTTATCCAATGCTTTTAGGTTAAGCATGGGCAATAAAGAGCGATAATGTTTACCACTCTGGCGGTAGTTGAGTTGCTCGAGTTTGGGTAAGGCCAACGCCTTGGAGGCGTAAATAAGACGCATATTTTCATCGACAATGAACATCGACCGATTGGTCTGTTCCAGAAAGTCATTATCCAATTCGCTGAAACGATTGAGATTTAGCGAACCTTCTACTATACCGATAACTTGTGGGCCTGTGGCCAGGTACAGTGGGCTGCTGATGGCGACTATGGCATCTGAGCCAAAGCCCCGGCCGAGAAATACGGCGGAAGTGAACAGCCGCTCATTGAAAAATGCCTGCTGAAAATAGTCTCTGTCATTGATCTTCTTATCGCCCCCCTTAAGCTCCTTTAGCCCACTGACAGGGCTTGCTTGCACTATGCTGCCTTCAGAGTTGGCAATCAGCATGGTTAAAAAGCCGGGGTTGAGTTTGTGCAGCCGTGACAGCATCCGCTGCAACTCATCCGGGCTGGGAGAACTATGTTTAATAAGTTCGGCGGCGGTAGCAATGACCGACTGATGCCGCTCGAGATAATGCTCTACCGCCAGGCCGATATTTTTGGCGGTTTCATGTAAGTGTTTATCCAGGATCTGTTGCTGCTTGTTGACCCAGTAATAATTAAATACCAGGGTAGAGAGTATCAGGCTCAAGTTTAGCAGCAGCAAAAAACTGTAAAAGAGCTGCTCGCCAAAGCCGCTGCGCTTGGCTGGTAGCTGACGGCCGGTCAGGCGTTTGAGCGCAGGGGTTACCAACACAATCAAGCAGCCCAGGGTGATATAGACCATGGCATTGACCGACTGCTTGATGACGACGAAGGGAATGTATTCAGAAGGTAAATCGCTGAAAAGGTGTAGATAACCATAAATAAGTGGCATGCCCAGCAACAGCCAGAAGCAGACACCGGCGTAAAATACCGGCCAGCGTTTTTTTCTGGCAAATCCCAGGGCCAATGCCTCGAGACAGAAGAGTAGATAAACGTGCGGACTGTCCCATTGCAACATCAAGGAAGTTACACTGATGGTGGCGGCGAGCAAGGCATACCAAGGCCCCAGTAAAATGGCGATTAGTACATAGAAGGTATTACCCAATACCAGCTGCACATTGGCAAACAAGGGGATGGGGAAGCTGTTACAGGCAAAGCCTATCAGGCCAGCCATCAGACTGAGCAACAGCGGTTGTCGATACCAGGGTAAGTGGGTCAAATCAGTTCCAACTCCTGTCTGGAGTTAACAAATGGTTAATGACAAATGCTAGAGCTAAATGGTTTATTTAACAATATTTTTTGAATATTTGTCTTCAGCGCTACCCAATACCTGTTTCGAATCGGTACTCGCCAAGCTTAGTTGTGGTGGTGGTTTTGCATAAAAAGGGATGGTCGGGTGGCTAAAAAGGGCAAGCCGATAAAGATGAATAGTTGAAGATAGCGGCCGGAAAAAGCATCAAGGCGCCTTTGGTATCAATGAAAGCGCCTTGATGTGTTTGACAGCCTTATTCGCCCTTGAGCCGTCGGTCCAGTTGATCTTTCAGATTGGCGGGCACGCCTTTGATCAAAATGGTATCCGATACAGGATCGTAAATGACCCGCTCACCCAGATGTGAGCTGTCAAAGCTCAGGGTCAGGCCGCCGCCGGTGCCGGAGAATTTCTTCAACTGCCTCAAGGTGGATTTATCAGCCGGAAACTCTTCTTCCAAACCGTAATCACCGCCAACGGCAAAGTCATAGAAGGAATCCATGCCGGATTCAGCCAGTTCATCGGCCAAGTCCTTAAGCATGACTTCACTGCCGCTGTCGACCTGGGAAGTACAGTATTCAAACACCCGGTCGCGGCAGGTTTGACGCTCTTCTTTGGTTAGTTCACCGCCACCGACAAAGTCTTCCACCGCCTGCATCAGGGTCTTGCTCTGCTGCTTGGGATTAACCCCTTCGACGCAGCCCATAAAGTCGAGGAAGAAGTCAGCCACCTTGCGTCCGGCTCTGCCGCGGATAAAGGAGATATATTTGCGCGACTCACTGTCGGCTTGCCATTCGGTGAGATCGATTCGCGCCGCCAACTGGATATTATTCAGATCCAGATGGTCGTTTTGTGATAACTCCATATCATCCAGCACAGTCATTGATGACTTGGCGTTCAGCAGTGCTACAAACAGGTAGTCGCTGGCCATAAAGGTGTAGCAGGCCAGTAACAAAAAGCCACCCTGGCTGAAGTCATACTTGGAGAGTTCTTCCTGCAGCAGTTTGCCAGCAGTGGCTGAGAACTCTACAAAGCCTTGCTGCCCATCGCGATAAGACTTGAGTGCTTCCTTGAAGGCGGGGTTGGCCTCGCCATCATCCCCGGGGACGCCAAAATAGCCAAAGCCTTTTCCCGCTTTACTGGAATAGCTCTGATGCAGCTCATCAAGCATGGTCTCAACGGCCTGGCTGTTCAGCAGTGGTTGAGGGCGCAGACGGCAGCTGAGCTGGCCTTCGCCATTTTGGGTGATTGCGTGAATAATCGCTTGTTCGACGTGAATACTCATAAGCCCCGATAGTGATACTCTGTTGTAAATCCGCTATTATATGCCGCTAATCCTTATCTGAGTGAATCATTTTTTATTTATGGCTATCCAATCAAAATATACCAATGCGCAAGTTGAATCCCTGATCGCCGAATTATTGGCCGTGCTGGAAAAACACCAGGCTCCGACCGATCTTGGCCTGATGGCATTGGGAAATGCGGCTTCGCATCTGTTGTCGACCAAGGTGCCCAAGGAAGCCCGTCAGCAGGTGGCGGAGCAATTTGCCAAGGCATTGACACAATCCTTGCGTTGACTTGTAACAACTGAAATGCGCTAAATAGTGGCGTTGTAAGTCAAAAAGCACATAATAGCAAACAATGTAAGATACACAGGCAACTTACAAAAGCGGATCCATATGGTCGAGCGAACAAAGCAGTTGGGCAAGGACAGGGTTTCACGCCTTATCAATTGGGGGCACTGGTTTGCCTTCTTCAATGGCTTTTTGGCCATGATAGTCGGCAGTCGATATCTGGAAAGTGTCGGCTACCCTGAAACCTGGATTGGTTGGGGCTACCTTGGCGTCAGTACCATAGGCCATTTAAGCTTCCTGGCGTTTATTGTCTATCTGGTGTTGCTGTTTCCCGTTACTCTGCTGTTGCCTTACTCGCGTATCCTTCGGGGATACGCGGCTGTGGTGGCCACCCTAGGTCTGTGTATCATGCTGTATGACACCATAGTCTATGACGACTATGGCATGCATTTGAGTCCCTTCGCTGTCGATTTGGCCTGGGCCGACCTCAATAGTTTACTGCATGGCACGTCTTATATCGTCACTCCCCTTGGGATCTTGGCACTGGAGTTGACCGCCGCCAACTTTATCTGGAAGCGGATTGAGAAAATTCAAAAGCGCAATTATGGCAACAAAGTGGTGGCCTTTATCGGGGTTTGTTTTGTCAGCAGCCATCTTATTCATATTTGGGCTGATGCTGCTGATGTCACTGAAATTACCCGTTTTGATGATGCCTACCCGCTATCTTATCCGGCGACGGCGCGCACCTTTATGGAAAATCACGGTATCGACGGCTCCAGCAGCTTGCAGGTGGATACCGAAACCAGCTTTAAATACCCAAGAACGCCGCTGACCTGCAGCGCAGAAGAACATCCCAATGTACTGTTTATTGCCATCGACAGCCTTAGGGCTGATATGGCCGACGAGCAGACCATGCCGTTTTTCAGCCGCTACGGCAAACAAAACCATGCGTTTATGAATCACCTCAGCGGTGGCAATACCTACCGCAGTGGCATGTTTTCCCTGCTTTATGGTCTGCAGGGCAGCTATACGGATGCGGTGGAACTCAATTACACCAGTCCCTTGCTGAGTCAGAGCCTCAAGCAGCAGGGCTACAATCTTGGTCTGTTTATCAGCAGAAGTAATTATGCCGAGGCTCGTCCCCAGGCGATATTCCGCGATTTTGACGCTCATATTGCCGAAGACGATGGCGGCAGTGCCATGGCTGATATCCAGAATATCGATAGTTTCCAGCAGTGGCGAGCCCAGCAACAAGCGCCCTGGTTTGCGCTGCTTAATCTCAAATCGCCGGAAGATTATGATACGCCGGTAGGTTTCCTCGGGGTGCAGACGGTTAAACCCGACAGCGCTCTCAAACCGGCGCAGAAGGTGCTGTTCAATCAATATCGGCAATCGCTGAACTTTATTGACAAACAGCTGGAGCAACTCTTGTCTGCTATGCCGGAAAACACTCTGGTGATCATTACCGGCGTCAATGGCAAGGTGTTCACCAGTAACGCCGATGAGGCCAGACGGGATTTGTCACCGGCCAATGTCAGCGTGCCTTTGGTGATCCATTGGCCCGTCGGTGGCCACGCCCAGGCCAAGTACCGCACCAGCCACTATGGCTTGGTGCCGACCTTGATGAGCCAAGTACTGGGTTGTAGCAATCCGGCCACTGATTACAGTGCCGGCCGCCACCTGCTGCAGCCCGACAGCCTCACATGGGTCTATGTCGGTGACGCTCGGGTGTTTGCTATCTATCAGCAATCGGAGATTACTGTGATTGACCGTCACGGCCAATATCGTATCTATGACAAGGCTTATCAGAACCGCCTGGACAAGAAGATGAGTGCTCCGGAGCTCATCGAAGTGATGCGTGAAGGGCGGCGTTTGTACAACCATTAAGCGCTGCGGATTAAAGACTGTACGATAGAGAAAAAACAGGCCACAAACTAGGCAGTTAAACTAAAAATTCTCAGATGGAGCTTGCACAGCTTCGCGACTGTTGATAAAGTTCTGCCTCGTTGAGACGGCATACTGCGCCAGCCGCTCAAGACAAATATCGGTATGTAGCGCAGCCTGGTAGCGCACTGTCATGGGGTGTCAGGGGTCGGAGGTTCGAATCCTCTCATACCGACCACATTCAAAACAAAAAAGCCCAATCTGTTGATTGGGCTTTTTTGTGCCTGTCTTTTTTGTATCAGTCTTTTTATCTATGTTTGGTAAGCCGCGAAGTCAGTAGTCTTGCTGGTTTATGTTGCTGTGCCTGTTAGTGGTCAAGAGTCCCAAGCCAGGAGAATGAATGGCGGATAAAGCGGTCGGCATCCCGGGACTGACATTCGCCGTGGGCTATGATGAGTTTCTCCGCTTGCCAGCCAAGTATAGTGGCCAGGGCCTTTCGGGCCTGAGGCTTGCCAAAGCAGAAGCTCAGGCGCCAATCCAGCGGTGTCTTGCCGTTGGGGCCAGTATGCCACTGATGTGCGCCAGCGGTCTTTGCCAGGCTTTGAAGCACTCGGGCTGAAAGTTTTCAATCAAATCGGTCAGGATCAGCGTGCGGCTGTGGCGATGAAAGAATACTGCCTCCTGCATCACAGGGCTGCCCTGAAACAGGCAGAAGTCCAGCTCGTCAAGCCAAGGGTCTTTGGCATTGTGTTGCGAGTCTGCCAATTCGCTGAGCAGCAGTTGGTCGAAATGCAGATCGCTGCGTTTTTTTGCCAGTTCTTCGGTCGCGTAGCTTAGGGCATTGGGAAAGGCTTGCTGCCAGTCTTTGACAAACAGATGGTGCAATGAGTTGGGCGCCAGCAGATACCTGACTTCACCGAGGGCCTTGACCTCCTCGAGCAGCTCGCGGCTGAGTGCTATGGGGGAGTGCAACCAAAGCGTGCCATCATCAAGCCTGACCACTGTCATCCGGGTAGTGTATGGCAGACCAAAGAAAGGCACTGTCTTGCCTGTCACTATCCATATGTTATCACCGAAGGGTTTGAGTCTGTGATTGGGCATTGCGGCTCCTTGGTATCACTTATTGGCATTGTTATCTAACGCCGATGATCCCGCTAGTTGTCAATGTCACTCCTGCGGGGCTTTTAACTCCCTCAAGTAGCGGTAAATGGTGTGCACCGAAATATCCAGGCGCTTGGCGGCCACCTGGGCGCTATCCTTGAGTTCAAAAATGCCGGCATCGAACAGACGAGTCACGATTTCACGGTTTTTTTTCGATGGCGGGATCTGTTCACAGTGGCGTACTGCTTGATTGACCTTGTCTATGGTGCTGTGCAGCGTTTCCTCAATATTGACGGCGAATACTTCTGACGTACCGCTGTGTTCTGTGAGCGGGGATTGTTGCGGCAGCATGGAGTGCAACACAGACATCAAAGGCGCATCCATATCTGTGTTGATACACAAAAGGCCTATGGCCATCTGCTTTTCGTTGCGAATAACCGTAGTGATGGATTTCAGAGTCTTGCCATTACCGCTTTGGCTCAGATAAGTCTCGGAGATATCCTGGCCGCGCTTGAGTTTTTCCAATGCCAGGTTGGTAATAGGTGCGCCGACACTGCGGCCGGTAATATGGCCGTTGGCTATTTTGATGACCGAGGGGTTCTCTCTATCCAGGCTGTGTAAAACCACTTCTGTGTGTGACCCATACATGGTGGCGATACCGTCGACCACATTTTTGATGGCGTTGAGTATCTCCATATCTTTGGGAGTTAACTTGTGAAGTTTCACCGCTATCCTTGTGTGAAAGCCCGGTTATTGGCGGGCACTGGAGCTTAGGCAGACATGATACTGATAATGGTATTGTCGGTCGACACCATGCCATCACAGATCATCTGTCCCAGATTCTTGATTGTTTGTTCGACATCGGCGGCGACTATGCCCTGCGTCGATACGGCATGTTGGTTGAGTGCCATCAAAAATGCCCGTACAGCCGCGCTGGACGAGGTGCTGACCTTCATGGCGCAGGAAGCTTTGGCGCCGTCACAGACCATGCCAGTGCTGTCACTGATGACATTCTGAATGGCGTAACAGCTTTGTTCAAAACTGCCCCCGGCAAGATACACCATGGCCATGGCAGCGGCGGCACTGGTCACTGTGTTGCCGCAAAAAGCCGATAGTGGCGGGTAGTGGGACTTGATATAAATGGCGCCCAGGTGGCTCATGATAAGTGCCCGGGCCAGTTGCTCTTCACTGCAGCTGAACTTCTTGGCGGTGACCACTACAGGTACAGTCGCGGCTATGCCTTGATTGCCACTGCCAAAATTGCTCATGGCCGGTAGGGTAGCGCCACCCATGCGCGCATCCGAGGCTGCCGCCGTGTACATGACTATCGAGTTGAGTAGATCGTCACTCAGCAAGCCGCTATCGATATTTTTCTTCAGCGTTCGGCCCACTTCCAGACCATAGGCCGAATTCATGCCTTCGTCGGACAGGCGGGAGTTAAGATCGGACGCCGCCAGAATAAATCTTATTCGGTTAACATCTACCCCGGTGGCAAACTCATAGATTGCGGCGATGTTGATATCGACGCCGTTGCATACCGAAGCAGTGCTGCCTTGGGCTGAGGCTTCGGCCTGATACAGCAACTGGCCATCGAACCATTTCTCGGTAATCCGGGTATGGCTGCCACTGATAACGATTTTAACCTGGTGTTTGTCGTTGGCAGCGGTTACCGCGCAATAAATGAACTCGTCTGCTTGAATACGGGATATCTTGACCATGCCGGCATCAATAAGCGCCTGGGCCTCGGCCACTTGCGCCGAGTTGATATTCGCCAGCACTTCAAGACCGGCATTGGCATAGCCTCCAAGGGCTCCTGCTGCGGCGGCAATGGCCAGGCCTATCTTGCCGGTACCGGGGACAAATACGCCCATGGCGTTTTTGTAGAGGTTATCCGAAACCTGAACCTCCAGGTTTAAAGGCTTGGCGCCCAGCGTTTCAGTGGCGACAGCGGCGGCGTAGGCTGCGGCAATGGGCTCGGTGCAGCCCAGCGCAGGGCGCACAACTTGATTGAGGATAGCTATATATTGTTGCCACTGTGGTTTCATGACTGGGTTCCGGCGCGTCTGAGTGGGGATAGGCAAGGGCTTGGATTGCGGTCACTGTACCAATATTGCCCATAATCTCTTGAGATAACTTGCAACTATTTTTGAATGCGTTTCGGCTTAACGATGCAATTATTTGCATACCAAGGCTGTTGTGCAAATTTATTTTGCCGTTAAAGAGACGGCAATTGTTGCTAGTGTGACCCACATCTTGTAATTGATGGCATTTTTCATTTAATCCTTTGATATCAACAAAATTGCAAAAAAGAATGGCTGGCTAGTTAATGTGGTGCAACTTTTTTTGCAAAAAATAACAAGCAGTATCCAATAATATTTAGGGTCGTTATATGAAAACTGACACTTTGGCACCAGAGTGGGGCGCGGTCATTACTCGGAATGATACGCAGGCATGGAAGGAGGCGACCCGGTTTGACAGTACTGATTGGGGTTGGATCATCATGTCCATCGGCATGGCCATAGGTGCAGGTATCGTCTTTTTACCTGTGCAGGTGGGTTTAATGGGGCTGTGGGTGTTTCTCTTGTCTGCCCTTGTCGGTTATCCGGCCATGTATATGTTTCAAAGGTTGTTTATCAATACCTTGGCCGAGTCCCGTGAGTGTCGGGATTACCCCAGCGTGATTGGTGATTATCTGGGGAAAAACTGGGGCATATTTCTTGGTGCCCTCTATTTTGTCATGTTGGTGATTTGGGTGTTTGTCTACTCGACGGCGATCACCAATGACAGCGCCTCTTTCCTGCAAAGCTTTGGAGCCACCAAGAGCCTGTTGTCTGAAAACCCCTTCTATGGTCTGGGGCTTATTTGTCTTCTGGTTGCACTGGCTTCCCGCGGCGAAAGCCTGCTGTTCAAGATTTCGACCCTCATGGTGCTCACCAAGCTTGGGGTGGTCGCACTGCTTGGGCTGATGATGGTCGACAAGTGGGATATCAATAATATCGGCGCAGTGCCCAATAGCACCGATTGGCTCCGCGATGCGGTGGTGATGCTGCCCTTTACCTTGACTTCGATCCTGTTTATTCAAAGCCTCAGTCCCATGGTGATCTCATACCGTGCCAGAGAGAAATCCATCGAGGTGGCGCGCTTTAAAGCGATGCGGGCGATGAACATAGCTTTCGGGATCCTATTTGTTACTGTGTTCTTTTATGCTGTGTCCTTTACGCTGGCGCTGGGGCATGAGCAGGCGGTAAAAGCCGAGCAGGAAAATATTTCCGCCCTGGCGATAGTGGCGCAAGGCATGCCAGGTCAAACGCTGAAGCTCTTGAGCCTGACACTTAATATCTTTGCGGTGATGACGGCCTATTTTGGGGTCTATTTGGGGTTTCGGGAAGCGTGTCAGGGGATCATCATGAACCTATTGCAGCGCGTTATGCCCAAGGAGAAGATCAACACCAAGCTGGTGGGTTACGGCATTATGGTATTTACCATATTGCTATCCTGGAGTGCCATTGTGTTGAACGCCCCAGTGCTGAGTTTCACCTCTATCTGTAGCCCAATATTCGGCTTGGTCGGCTGTTTGATCCCGGCCTATCTGGTTTATCGGGTGCCGGCGCTGCACAAATACAAGGGCGTTGGCCTGTACGTGATTATCGCCACTGGGATCTTACTGTGTATCTCGCCCTTCCTGGCATTCAGTTGATTGACTTGAAGTTTGGATTTGAAAGAGTCGAGTGAAGAACGCCCCGGATTGCGGGGCGTTGTCAATGGCGCGGTAGCAAATTTACGCCAAGGGGTTGGGCCAAAAACTTATGTGAAGAGCTCAGGCCTTGTCCTGCTGCTGCAGAAAGTCGTGAAATTCTTCTTCATAGAGATGAAACAGCACTAGGGTAACGGCAAAGATGATAGGGCCGTAGATCAGGCCGATAAGCCCGAAGAGCTGCAGTCCTCCCAGCAAAGAGAAGAAGATCAGTAAGGTACTCATGCCGGCGGAGCCTTGCATCAGAATCGGCCTCAGGAAGTTATCGATAGAACCAACCACCAATATCCCCCAGGCACAGAGGAACAGGCCCCAGCCCCAATCGCCGGTCAAGGCCAGATAAAGCGCGGCCGGTACCCAGATAAGTGCAGTACCCACCACAGGGATAAAAGAGGCGAACGCCATCATGCAGCCGAGGAATAATCCGGGCAGGCCGACTATGGCCATGGCGATACCACCGGCAAGGCCTTGGGCCAGGGCGGTGAGGAAGGAACCTAGTACTGCCGATTTAGCCACTTTTTCCACTTCATCGAGAATTTTATCCTCCTGGCTGCGGGACAAGGGGATCACATGTCTGAGGCTGGTAATTATCTGTTCGTTATCTCTGAGGAAGAAAAACAGCACGAACAGCATCAGGGAGAAATTGACAAAGAAGCCGGTGATATTGCCAAGTAATGCCGTGCTCAGGCCGACCAGACGAGTACTGAGCTCTGTCAGGGTTGCGGTGGCTTTTTGCAATATTTCCTGCGGATCTATGCTATCGAACGGTAACCATTTATTGGTCAGCTCCAGCGACGATTGTACCCAGGGATGCTCAAGCAACTCTTTGGCGCCACCATGGGTCAGCCATTGATAAGCCTGGGTGGCGGAGCTGATCCCCTGCTCAATCACGGAAATCAGCATAAACAGCAGCGGGATAAGTATGATTACCGTCAACAAAACACAGGAAAGCAGCGCGCTCAGATTGGGGTGATTGGGGAGTTTCGCTTCGATGCGCTTGTGCACGGGTAAAAACAGTAAGGAAACGATAAATCCCAGCAGAATAGCGCCCAGATAGGGAGCGACCAATAGATAACAGGCATAAGCCGCAATGGCCAAAGCGGCGAGGATTAACCAATGGCGGGGTTCGACCCGAAAACGTACGGACACGGGAATTCCTTGTTAATTCAAAAAGTATGTTGAGTTTGCCATCTGTGTGGCTGGGGCTACATGTTTGGACCCGGGCTCGAGATGACGGCAGTTATTAAACCACGGAGCGGCAGCGCAAGAGAAGAACTGCTTGGACCATATATTCGCTTAATCGCCAAGCGTCAGTGGTATGTCACTCTTGAAAGCCACCTGTTGTGATACAGGTGGCTTTTTCAGTAGCAATAGCATTAGAACTTGTAGTTTACCCCCACAGTGAATCGTTGAC
The DNA here is from genome assembly GCF_047314525.1 of Shewanella sp. BJSY2023SW007. Classification (NCBI taxonomy): domain Bacteria; kingdom Pseudomonadati; phylum Pseudomonadota; class Gammaproteobacteria; order Alteromonadales; family Shewanellaceae; genus Shewanella; species Shewanella sp. BJSY2023SW007. The sequence continues at coordinate 77,414 of NZ_JBKORL010000057.1, forward strand.
CCAGCATGTCGTAGTAAGCACCTTGGTTATACACGCCTGGCTGGC
>NZ_JBKORL010000058.1:0-36938 GCF_047314525.1 Shewanella sp. BJSY2023SW007
ACGCCCTAAGCCAAATCGGCCTAGGGCGGTAAAAATATCAAAGACCCGATACCCTGTTAATCACAAGGCAGCTCCGCTTAAGTGAACTACGTTGCACCACTCGGCGGGCCCATCAGTTTACCCAGTTTACCTCCAGATCAATAGAAGGGCTTGGGGTCGACATCCAATGAGCTGGGCGACACACCTCTGTCTATATTGAGATCCGACTTTAGCAAGTCCACCATGGTTACATCGGTATATCGCTTAAACTTCAAGGAATAGAAGCATTTGACTATGGGGTGCAACACATCTCTGTCTTTGGATTCCCAGACTATGCCCACTCGGCCATCGGACAGTTGCACCAAAGAACCGACCGGATAGACACCGATACAGCGAATGAATTCGTACACCAGGCTCTCATCCAGATGAAAGGGCGTCAGACTGAGCAGAATTTTAAAGGCGGCTGCCGGGCTCATCGCCTCTTTATAGCAGCGGGTGGCAGTAAGGGCATCATAAATATCTACGATACAGCTCATACGCCCATGCAGCGTCAACTCATCCCCTTTCAGGCCCCTTGGGTAACCACGGCCATCGAGTTTTTCATGGTGCATCAGACACACATCCTTGCTCACTTGAGGCAAGCCCTTGGCCTGTTCCATGATCTCGATGGCATAGGTCTGGTGCAACTTCATGTGCTCAAACTCTTCCGGCGTCAGCTTGCCCGGCTTGTGCAGTATCTTGTTATCCACCTTAATCTTGCCGATATCATGGAGAATACCGCCGATGGCCAGCTGTCTGAGCATCTCACGATCCAGTTTGAGGTATTTACCGAAGGTGATCAGCAGGAAGGCGACATTGACCGAATGTTCCAGTAAGTAGGCATCTTTGGATCTCAACGCCGATATGCATTTCATCGCATCCGAGTCGAGCATCACCGACTCGATCATATTGTCTGCCAATGCCGCGAACGGCTCGACCTCTATCGCCTTGCCTTCGAAGGTTTCACTGAGGACTTTGCGCACTAAGCCCTTGGCCTCTGTCAGTAGCTGTTTGGCCTGACCTCTTGCCAATTCAGGGTTAACCGAGGTTTTACGAGGATGGCTATTGCAAACGGGAGGCTGCTTTTTCAAGCCGCAGCCATCGCTGGAACGCTCAACATCGACCCAGACAAAGCGAATGCCGCTGTTGCTGAGTTTGTTGATCGCCTGGCGGCTTCTGATCTGGCCGGCATTGGCGACAGCTAACCGGCCATTGTTCTCAATGGCCGAGACATACATGCCTATCCCCAATCGGGTGACGGGCAACTTCAACAGGGCTGCTGTCGGAACCACATCAGTCATTCTTTCACTCCGGCAAATGCTTCTGTCCTTATCCGAAAAACGTTTGTCAGGGCTTAATAACGACTCTCCAACAAATGTCACTCGGCTTTGCCGTATTCTAGAAGCCAAATCCGGAAATGCCTATGCACCCAAGGGGGTAAAGTTTGCCTTTATGATGCCAATCTCACTCAGATATTGGGCCAAGACACTGAAACCCTTCACTCAACCAGCGGCGATACTGGCAATTGTAACAGGAGCGGGTCACATCATCTATCTGTTCATCTTCATCATCTTCGGCAAAACAAACACACTGACCGGCTACCTCGCGGGCGGCCTGTAGATTGCTGCTGCCACCGAGAAACAGGCGTTTGCCCTGCTTGAGTTCAAACCATTGCTGCATTCAGAACTCCTTCAGCTGCTGTTTACCGGCATTGTGCCACTCGGCGCCACGTTTGCTGACCAGGAGGGCAAACTTATGCTCGGCCCAAACGGCTTTGACCTTGCCGCTGAGCCACACTGTGTCGGTTTCCTGCAACCACTCACCATCTGTGGTCAATACGCCATCGAGCTCAGAGCGCTTTAGTATGTCGGCAACGCCAAAAGGCGCCGCTTCATCTGTCTGGCCAAATTGCAGCTGGCCTTTCACTCGGCCATCATTACCTGTGAGCCTTAGCCCAAGGCCCGCCAGGGCGCCGATAACACCCTGCCCTGTGCCGCCATGCTCGCTGAGACTGATACCCAAGCGTTTGGCCAAACCGTAAGCTTGCTCCTTGGTCTTGACCTCTTGCTTGGCCTCACGACCAAAAGCCATCAGCGCTTCCTGACCGCTGAAACCGGCCAGAGACAAGAGCGCCAACCCAGGGTCGGCGGCGCTGGCAGATTCCCTGAGCAGATGAGCTATGGCCAACTCACGTATCGTCTCTAAGGTAAGCTCACCGCGATAACCAAAGCACATGGCACTATTGTGGGAAGTGTAGGGAATATCCGGATGCACATAGAGCTGATGCCGGGTCACCAAAGAGGTTTGCCCACCTTGTTGGGTCAGCAACTCAGCTATCTCAGAAGCTATCTCACCGGTGCCTTTGGTGCCGATATCATCGGTATCGTCTATACAAATCAGCCAATCTTTCATCAATAAACCTTAATCAATCTGTCTGAATATCTTTGTGGAGAAGATCGTGAGCCTTGAGGCGTCTCAAAACGGGGGGCACCAGCAGCGCCCCGACTATGGCAAAGACGCCACCTTGTAAACACTTGAGACCAAAACGCACCAAGGCCACCTGCTCACTCATACCCACCAGCAAATCCTCAACCAACCCTTTAGCGGCCCAGGCGATACAGCCCACCAAAGCCAGGGCGATGAAACGCCAACGCAAGTTAAACGCATTAGCCAGCAGCAGAAGCGCCAGGTCCATGGACACAGCCGGAACCACAAATTTGAGCAAAATAAGCGGGCCGCCTTTGCCCACCCCCAAGGTCATGGCAACCACTCCGGCCAAGGCGCCGCAAGCTGTCATGGCACCCATGCGTCCGACGATGCCGTAACAGGTGAGATAGAAGAAGCTCATCAGCAGCATAGAATGTCCCGACAAGCCGAGCTTCAATCTGAGCATGCTCTTGACCGCCACCAATAAAGTGGCACAAAAGCCGATGAAGAGCGCATCCTGCAATTGAAATCCTTTGATGTTATTTGTTGCCATGTTCGCTCCGGGTATCCTGCCAATGGGTCGGCTTGGAAGTGTGACCAAAGTGGCGGCTTTTGGCGGCAAGCGCCATCTGTTTGGCCAACTTAAGCAGTTGGATCAAGAGGGGAAATAACACACAGTAGGCCAGTTCAGGCCAATTGCGGGGATTGAGCAGTTGTTTGGGAGCAATTCGCGCCCCCCGCAGTCGCTGCAGTTGATAGATCTCGGCGATCTCCTGAGTCATAAAGGGCAGCAGACCTATAGAAGCGGCCACCACAAAGGCCCATTTGGCCGGCATAACCAGGCATAACACTTCACCGATCCGCTCCGGACGCACGGTAACCGACAGCCACCATCCCGGCAGCAAAGCCAGAGTAATGCGGGCCACCGCCAAGGTGCCTTGTCCCAATTGCTCGCCGCCATGCATCAGTGCATACAGCCCCAAAGTAAAACCGAGTTGCAATAGAACAAAGCGGATTACCCCACCTATGGCGCCACGCTGCAGCATGCCATGAGCCACCAAGATCAGGTTGATAGCCGCCAGCCAGGGAAGCTGAGTTTGAGGCAGGAGAAAGGCTGCCGATGACAGAGTCACTACCAAGATCAAAGCTGTGGCACTGCCCCACACACCTAGATCCAGCCTCTTGGAAGAAGCGCGGCCATGGCGCTGTCCTTTAACCCACACAGGTAACCTCCTCTGGGGAAAACTCGATTTCCAGTTGGCCTTGTTGCAACTGCCACAACTGACTACAAGGTAAATCTGGCAAGGGTCTGTGGCTGGCAATCACTATGCTGCCTCCCTGTTCACGCAAATAGTTGAGTATCTGCCAAAGCTGCCCCAGATGTTTGCCGTCCAGCCCAGCCAAGGGGTCGTCCAGCAGCATCAAACTGGGAGTCAAACACGCGATAGAAGCCAGGGCAATCAAGTGCTGCTGTCCATAGGAAAGCGTATGGGGGGAACTTTGAGCCAGATGCAGCAAATCAAGCTGCTCAAGCAGGCTCTCTGCCCGAGACAGCGGCAAGTCGAAGCGGCGCAGGCTGAACTGCATCTCCTCAATCACTGTGGCCTCAAACAACTGACGGTTGGGACGCTGCATCAACAAACCCAACATGGAGCCATAGGCACCAGGCTTGGGTTTACGGCCAAAGACCCTTAGCGGCATGGACGCCACCGCGGGTTGAATACCGGCTATCGCCTTCAGCAGGCTACTCTTGCCCGAACCATTGTTACCGGTCAGAGTGACCAATTCTCCAGCGCCCAAAGACAGGCCCTGCTGACACACAAACAGGGGCGAATGCCCCTGATAACGAAATTCAAATGAAGTGGCACTGACCAGTTCCCGACTTCGGTCCGGCTCCAGGCGTTTCAAATGGTTGGCGGATTCGACCCGGTAACTGCCGGGAAACAGGCGCCCTTGGTCCAGGTACCAAAAGTGTTCAACAACCGAGGCAAAAGCCTGGGGATTATGCTCCACCAGTACCACAGCCATACCTTCAGCCCGAAGATTACGGATCACTGCCAGCAATTCATCGACACCGGTATCATCCAGTTGCGCCCAAGGTTCATCCAACAGCAAAACCGCAGGTTCACTCACCAACTGGGCTGCAATCATCAAGCGATATTTCTGTCCGAGAGACAACTTGCTGACTTGAGTTTCCAGCGAGACAAACAGCCCCACCCGGCGCAATGCATGCTGAACTCTGGAGATCATCTGGCCGCTGGGCACACCGAGGTTTTCCAAGGCAAAGGCCACCTCGGCACCAACTGTTTGACGCAATATTTGCACTTGGGGATCTTGCATCACCAGACCCACCAACAACCCTTGACGACGGAAAATACCGCCTTCACAGGGACGCCGCTGCAGCCCGGCAAGCAAAGCCAGCAAACTGGACTTACCCGAACCCGTGGGGCCACTGATGCAGTGGCAGGATCCGGATTCTATTTTCAGATCCAGATCCCTCAATATCAAAGGCTGCAAACAACCATGATTGAAATTGATCCCTTCGAGTTCGAGTAAGCGCATTATCAGATCTGCCAGTTAATCCCAACAAAGACTTGTCTACCAGCCTGAGGTAAAGAATCACTCTGATAGTAGTTCTCGTCCAACAGGTTGGTGGCTCGTAAATAGAGCTCTAGATTATCTTTAAGCAAAGGTTGTACCAGATTGATGTCCACCAGGGTGTAATCATCCAAGGATTTCTCCTGCCATACCTTCTGACCGCCGATCTTCTCCTGATCGTAGTAGTTCTGATCCATGATACGTTCCACATTCAGGTGGATACGAGTCTCGGTCGGCAACTTGTAGCCCAACTGGAAACGCAGTTGATGCTTGGGACGATAGTCCAGACCATCAAAACCTGTGCTGCTGTCTCTGTCTTCAGCGTGCAGATAACTGTAGCTCAAGCTCAAATCCAGATTATCTATACTCTTGTTGGACAGCACAGTATCCAAACCCTGGAAGCGATAGTTGCCTATGTTCTGATACATACCACTGGCATCTTTGGCAATGTAATCATCAGCATCTGTGTGATAGAGATAGAGTTGCAGCTCGGTATTCATACCCAGCCCCTGCTCCAACCCTAACTCAACATGCTTGGAGATTTCAGTTTCCAGCTGCTGATTGCCGGAAGACAGGGAATAAAGGTTACGCATGGAGGGGAAACGTACCTTACGAGCCGCACTCAGGCTCAGACGGGTATCGTCAGCCACTTGCCAGAAACCTGAGGCCAGCGCCGAGTAATCATTCTCATTGCCTTCGGTCTTGTCCATGTCGTGGTATGCGCCGCCCAGAGTAAAGCCCCAATCACCGTCGGACTGGAACTGATACTCGGCCGCGGCGGTATAAACCCAGGCCGAATCATCGAAAGACTCACCGCTGCCACCACCAGTTCCAGTGCCGCCGCCGGAACCACTACCACCACCAGTTCCAGTACCGCCGCCGGAACCACTGCCACCACCAGTTCCAGTACCGCCGCCTGAACCGCTGCCACCACCAGTTCCACTACCGCCGCCGGAACCGCTGCCACCACCTGAGCCATTACCGCCGCCAGAGCCCTTGGCTGCTGCAATCTTGCTGCTGCCGGACTTCTTCGAGGAGCCAAAGCTTTCAGCTACCGCTTCCCAGCTCTGTTTTTCAGCAATCACTGAGGTAGTCAGGATACCTGCAGTGTCGAAGTCGGTGATCAACTGCAGATTTGCGCCCTGCACTTTGGAGGTGCCATCCTGAGCTTGAGTCAGCTCGGCGTAGCTGTTGTCGCCGTACACGGTTTCATAGGTATCACTCTGGTTGTGATAACCAAAACCACGGAAAGTGAAAGTATCATTGAACTTATGTGCCAGGCCCAACTGGAAAGTCTGTGAATCATAGTCATCGACCCGCTCAAACTTCACCCGGCCACTGCCGCTGCCATCTCTTGGGGGCTTGCCCCACTCACCCGAACGCAGTGCCATATTGGCAATGAGTTGAGTATTATCGCTGAGCCAATAGCTGCCTTGGGCATACAGATTGGACAGTTCTTTATCTGCGTTGTTGCGCTGATATTTATCCTGATACTCAGTGGTTTGATAGTCAGAAGACATAGGGAAACCATCTGTGTGCTGATAACTTGCACTGATGAGTCCCTGCCAGTTATCGCCCGAACCGGCGGCACTGATATCGCCCTTGAAGGTGTCATCCTTGGCCAATTCCAGGTTGCCGGATACCGCCGGAGCGCTGTCGCCACGCTTGGTGATGATGTTGATAACACCGCCGGCGCCGCCTGGACCATAGAGAACCGAGGTTGGGCCAACGGAGACTTCAACTCTGGCAATCTGGCTGGTTGGGATCACGCTGGGATCAAACTGACCATCATCGGCACTATTGGCCGGTACACCATTGATCAACAGAGTGACATGGCGGGTCTTGAAACCACGGATATCCACCCTTGGAGTGCCCTCACCGCCGTAACGCACGTAAACGCCGGGAACATTCTTCAACACCTCATCCAGGCTCTGGGCCCCCAGAGCTTTGATTTCTTCTTCAGAAATGCTCCAGTTGGTGGTGGCAACTTCGGTGGCGTTGGCACGCTCACCGTGCACTACTATCACGTCCATGGCGTTATTGACCAGAGGGTCACGTTCAATAGAGGCCGCATTGGCCTGCATGGCACAGCCCAGCGCCAGTGCGAGGGCAGAGAGTTTTACCGGAATATGGGACATAAGGCTCTTCTGTCGTTTCTGATTGGGATTATCCGGGCTATTCTGGCGCCGCCCAAAAAAGCTACAAGCTCAGTGACGGTAAAAACCAATACAGATCGACAAATTAATACAAAGGGAGTAGATAACAGAGTCGACTACGGACAGATTGTCCCAGCAAGACAATTTGCCTAGCAAAAATGTCCACTTACATCACATTAACCTAAGCTGATTAATGGGATCATGCTATACGTCACACCGGCCCCTTCGACGGCTTGACACTCGAGGTGTGGAACTTTAGTTTGTGTTAAAGATACTGTTAGCCGGACGCTTTCTGCTTCCGGATCCCTTTGTTCGGATGTTCGGAGCTCCCCTTGTCTGCACTTACCCTGTCTCAGGCCATTTCGTCACTCAAAGACAAGCTGTGTCAATTGGCCAAGCTGACACCAGCAGAACCTATTGTCCAACTGGCCGCGGAGGTACAGGCGATCCCATTGATCTCCTGGCTGGCTTCCCAGCCCAGCTACCCAAGAATTTATTGGCAAGGAAGGGACAGACTCGAGGAGGTGGCCGCCATCGGCAGTTGCCTGGATTTCCGTTTCGAAGATGAAGTCACAGACGAGGCTCTGGCCGAAGTCTATGAGACACAACGGGCCTACTCCAGTAACCAGGAGATCCGCTACTACGGCGGCGTCGCCTTCGATCGCGAAATCGCCTCCTGGCCCGAGTTCGGCCGCGCCAGATTCCTGTTACCCCGAATTGAGCTGAGGCGCAGTTCAGATTATTTCCGGCTCTTGGTTAATCTGAATCTGGGGCAGGGAGACCAGCAGCAAGAGATAGCCCAAGCACAAGCCGCACTGGATGCACTGGTGCCGGCCCGCCCCATGACGCCACCGACCAAGACTGAACAACTGTCACGCAATGACAGGCCCGATTATCCGCGTTGGAAGACACTGGTGGAACAAGTTACCGCCCCTAAATTCAATCAGGACACTCCCAAAGTAGTATTGTCACGCCTGACTCAGCTACAGGTGAAAGACACTCCGGATCCCTGGCAAGTATTGGCCAGTTGGCAAGGACGTAACCCCAACAGTTTTCAATTCGGTTTCGAATTCAGCCCACAGCGCAGCTTTATCTCCTGCTCACCCGAACGCCTTTATCGCCGTCAGCAGCAGGAACTGTATACCGAAGCACTGGCGGGTACTACCATTCGCGGCCTGAGCCCAGAAGAAGATGAACGCCTGGCGCAGCAGCTATTGGATGACAACAAGAATAGTAATGAAAATCAGCTTGTCAGAGAGCATATTGTCAAGGCGTTGACCCCGCTGAGCCGCTATGTCGGTGCCGATGAGACACCCACCATCTTCAAACTCAACCATATTCAACACCTGCACAGATCGATTCGTGCCGAACTGCGTCACGGGGTGAAAGATTTTCAACTGCTGCAGGCCTTGCACCCAACCCCGGCCGTCGGTGGTTTACCGCGGGAATCTGCCATCAGTTTTCTGCGCCAGCGGGAAGGCTATATGCGTGGTTGGTATGCCGGAGCCTGTGGTTATCTGAATAAATATGAGAGTGAATTTGCGGTAGCCATCCGCTGCGCCCTGCTGGAACCCGGCTGTATCAACCTGTTTGCCGGTGCCGGCATAGTCGCAGGTTCAGATCCACAAGCCGAGTGGCAGGAGCTGGAAAACAAACTCGCCACCATAATGTCGATTTTGCTGGATTTTTAAGGTGATGGCTGCTCCTGTACCCTCAGTTGCAGCGACTCCAGGCTCTGCAGTTTAATCTCTGCCAATTCCCCGGAACGCTCCAACTGCTCAAAGCCTTGGTCAAACAAGGCCTTCAGCTCGAGCCCTTTGGGATTATTGGCGAAGGCAAAATAAACATCTGCCCGCAGCACATCTTCGATAAGTACCAATTTTCTTGGCTGTTCCAACTGCGACAACAGTGGCTGCATGTCGGGTTTATAATCGAGTACGGCATCGATTTTGCCTTCATTCACCTTACGCAGCATCTCCAGCAGGCTGCTGTTTTCTTGATAGAGCATGGGCACCTGGGTCAAGGTAAAAAAACGATAAGCGATCAAAGCCTGAACCTTTCTATGGGTCAAAGACACCATACCTTGCCAAACACTGGCCAGTTCAGGAGTTACTGCAGCATCTATCACCTCGGTTTCTACTTTGTGAGCACTGTAAATTCCCTTGGAGATATCCCCCAGATAAAGCCCTAACACCATATCAACCTGTTCGCGCTCCAACATATACAGAGAGCGAGGGAAAGGAACAAACTGAATTTCCAGTTGCCATTCCGGCTCGGGGAATACCCTTCGCAACAACTCAAAATAATAACCTTCACCATTGGTTTCGGTATAACCGCCCCAACTGGCGGTAGCTATCTGGATCTTGGTCGGTTCGGCAATGGCCGGCCAGACAAACGTCAATAAGGCCAGCAGCAGGCAGCAGATTCGATTCATTTAACTCTCCTGTCTTCCCTTTCAGTGTAGAGTAGCTTTAAGGGAGGTGCGAACAAGTCCCATGCCTGCCCTGCATAGACTTAAAGGTCCAAATATAGGAACTTCCTTAGATGGGTTGGACATTTTTTACGCTTCCCTCTTGTCAGCTGAATTTTGGGCTCTATAATGTGCGCCCTTTCGGTCAAACCGAAAATGCGGGTTCCCTCACCCCGCCCAGCCAACTAAAAAGGTCACAATATGTTAATGTTAACCGGCGCGCAGCTCAAACGCGCACTGATCCTCTTGGTCAGTTTTCACATCCTTATTATCAGTGCCAGTAACTATCTGGTGCAGCTCCCATTTCAGCTATTCGGCTTCCACACAACCTGGGGCGCCTTCAGCTTTCCTTTTGTCTATCTGGCAACCGATCTGACGGTACGGATATTCGGCCAAGCTACCGCCCGGCAGATCATCTTCAAGGCCATGCTACCGGCCTTGTTAATCTCCTATGCCATGGGCGTACTGTTTCATCAGGGTAACTTTCAGGGGCTGAGTGCCCTGTCGGACTTCAATACCTTTGTATTCCGTATCGCTTTTGCCAGTTTTGCCGCCTATCTGGTGGGCCAGTTGATGGATATCGCAGTGTTTGCCAGAATTCGCCGCCAGTGTGCCTGGTGGGTCGCTCCGGCGGCCTCTACCCTGGTGGGCAACCTGGTGGATACTCTGGTGTTCTTCAGTATCGCCTTCTTCGCCTCCAGTGACCCCTTTATGGCCGCCAACTGGCCGGAAATTGCCGCAGTGGATTACAGCTTCAAGCTGTTGGTTAGTCTGGGGCTGTTCCTGCCGGCTTATGGTGTGCTGCTGCGGGTACTACAGGACAAGATCTTGCAGACAGAAAACCAGCAGCAATTCTCCTGATGCATTCAACTGGCCAGACCTGTTATAATTTTGGCCAGTTTTTATCCCGCAATCTGTGACATTTTGCGGCCCGTTGAGAGAATAATGATGTACTCCATTGAAATCAAAGCTATTACTGAAATAGATCAGCAACAGATCGACGAGATCATGGCCTTGAGTGCTCAGATCCCCGAGTTTGATTCCGGCTACCAACAGCAAGAGTTCGAACGTCGACTGACAGGCAATGCCTGTTTATTGTTGTTGGCCTTTGTGGAAGGTGAATTGGCGGGATTCAAGCTGGGTTATGCTCTGGACGAGCATTGTTTTTACAGTTGGTTAGGCGGTGTATTACCCGATTATCGCAGTCTGGGGCTGGCGCGCAGTATGCTGGAAGCACAGGAGCGTTGGGCCACTCAAGCCGGTTACAAACAGATCCAAGTTAAGACCCGCAACCAGTTCCGCTCTATGTTGAATATGCTGATCAGCCATAAGTATCAGGTGGTGGATTTCCGCGCCGAGCCTGGGCATATTGCCGACAACCGCCTCTATCTTGAAAAGAGCATGTACTAAGGAAGTCTTGCAAAGGACTAGGGGTATTTGCTGCGAACCACGCCTTACATCCAGGCCTGTTAGCCGACGCAGAGCACAGATAGGGCTTGTTCGCACCTTACCTAAAAAAAGAGTACGCCAAATGGCGTACTCACAAAGACTGCAGGGAAGCAGTTCTTAAAACGCTTTGCTGATTCCTATCACCAACCTGTCATCGAAGATCTCTGTCTGGGTACCATAGACCTTGTGATCTGCTTCAACCGTACTGCCGTGGTAGCGCAGATCCAGGTTGAAACCATAAAATTCTTTGCTTACCCCCAGGTTCCAGTGTCCCCATCCTTCGGCACCATTACCGTTCAAGTCCTGATAACCGACAGAGCCAGAAACCTTGATACCATTCTCGAAAACATAGCTGGGGTGCAAGGCATAGTTGACCCCGTGCCAACCATCGACACCGAACCAGTCATCCACAGTTGGCGTCACTTCCAGTTGCAGATTGGCCCGACCGAAAGACTTGCCGAGTTTAAGCCACAGCTCTGTGTAGTTAGAGTAAGACGCGCCGGGATAGAGATATGAGAACAGCATGACATCATAGGTGAAACCTGAATCACCCAACTCACCGCTCTTACCGATGAAAGGCGCTGTGACTATCTCAAGATTGGGGTCGGCAAACTTGATGTTGGAGGCAAATACCCCGGCATACCAACCGGCGTCATGGTTCCAGCTGAATGTTCCCTGGACTACGGGCACATCACCATCCAGGGTTTCCGATTCGCCGCGGAACACATAGTCAGAGGCAAAGGTTAGATTGCCGGCAAAACTACCACCGGCGAAACGGGGAGCTTCGTCAGCCAGAGTCATGGAACTGCTGCACAGCAGCAAACTTGATAAAAACAGCTTATGAGTTGGGTTCATCTTTATCCACCAGAGCTTGAGAATTGTTAGCCCGGATAGTAAGAAGAAGTTATGAACAGGGTTATCTAGGTGAATGAACCGTGAAGGAATGAATGTGAACAATTATGAATGACTGCGGCAGCGCCGCAGTCATAGCGGCTTATTCGAAACCCTCGGGATGCTTCACATACTCGGGGATCTCCAGCAGCATGTTACCCCAGTAACCGAACAAGGCCTGATAGATAAAATCAATAAAGATTATGTATTTACGAGGCAAGTAGGCACGTTTTGGATAAGACAGCAACAGGGTGTTATGTTCCATAGGAAAGTCTTCCAGCACGGCCACCAACTCCCCTTTTTGTAAGGCTTCATCGGCGATCATCGGCGGCAGACAAGTGATCCCCAAACCGGCAATGGCCGCTTCCCGGGCCAAGGTAATATTATTGACCTTGAGTTGAACCTCAGGAGTGATCACCTGCCATTCATTGCCATCAAAAATCTTCCAGCAACCGTCATTGATAAGCTGGATCCCCCCCTGCTCTATGCCCTTGTGATGCCAAAGATCATCCGGGGTCTGCGGAGTGCCGTGGCGTTTAAGATACTCAGGGCTGGCCATCAGGGTGGTGCTGGTCTTCACCAGTTGATAATGCTGCAGGCGTGAATCTTCGATGCCGCACAGATGGAACAGTATATCTATCCCTTCTTCAACCATATCCACCTTGCGATTAGTCAATTCAGCTTCTATGGTAATATCCGGGTAAGCCTCAAGAAAACGGGCAAATACCGGGCCGAGAAATAGCTGTCCCATCTCGATAGGGCAGACTACCCTCAGATTGCCCTTAACCCGCTGCTGGTTGGCACTGAGCTGGGCTTCGGCATTTTCCAGATCCACCAGAATCTTGGTGATCTTGTTGTAATATTCGGCACCGGCCTCGGTTAGCCTCAATGCCCTAGTGGTTCTGAACAGTAGTTGAACACCGGTCGCCTTCTCCAACTCGGCGACTTTGCGACTAACTGTAGTCTTGGTTAGCCCCAACGCCTTGGCGGCGCCGGTAAAGCTACCTTGTTCAACAACTTGAGCAAATATTTGTACCCTGTTTAGATCCATTTATTGTTGCACCTGTGGGACAGTGGGTTTATTTCTATATGACTAATCAAATTATAGTGACAGTAGTAGAATACTCGCCTCGCGGTGGAGGATCCAGCATGGTGCAGAGAAATTTCTGCGGTTTAGCCATGGGTCACTCAACCTTAAAACGCTTGCTGCAGTTGGGAAAGGTGTCTTTGTCTCCAGGGCAAAAACAGAATCTTTTCCAAACGGGCAGAAACGGGATTTGGATACATAAGTTGTTGAATTCATAAATCTCACAACTAAATGTAAATAAATGGCAATAGTGTCGTTTATTGATTAAAAAATTTTCATTCATTTACACTTTTCGCTTATCCTGTAGCTTGTTGATACAGAATGCTTGTGCGATAAATATGGGTTCGAAAATTTTGCTGGCGAACTGCGCCAGGAAGCCTGTCGTACAAGACACTTTCCCTTCCCGGCAAGCAGATACTGATTAGGAGTTATCATGCGGCATGTACTAAAAGTTGCCTCAGTTGTAAGTATGGCGTTATGGATGACGGCCTGTGGGTCGGAAGCTGAACAAGCCAAAAGCAATCAGGCGGCCCCCGCTATGGAAGTCAGTGTCCTGGAAGTCAAGTCGGCTCCGCAGGCACTGCAAGTGCAACTGCCTGGGCGCAGCATAGCTTTCCTTGAAGCCGAAGTTCGGCCTCAGGTTAATGGCATCATTCTGAAACGTAGCTTCACCGAGGGCGGTGATGTGAAACAGGGTGAGTCACTGTATCAAATTGACCCTTCTACCTATAAGGCCTCTCTACAGAGCGCCAAGGCGGATCTGGCCCGCGCCGAAGCGGCTCTGGCTTCTGCCAAGGCAACTCAGGCCCGGTATCAGGAACTGGTCAAAACCAAGTACATAAGTAAAGAAGAGTACGACAAGGCAGATGCTTCCTATAAAGAAGCGCTGGCAGCAGTGGAAGTGGCCAAGGCGGCCATCAATACTGCAACCATTAACGTCAACTATACCGAAGTACAGGCACCTATCTCCGGTCGTATCGGTAAGTCCAGCGTTACTGCCGGTGCTCTGGTGACTGCTAACCAGGCTCAGCCACTGGCGACCATCCAACAACTGGATCCCATCAATGTGGATATAGTGCAGTCCAGTACCCAGGTGCTACGTCTCAAGAGCATGTTGAAAGCCGGTAAACTACAGGCTTCCGATGACGCCGAAGTGACTCTGCTGCTGGAAGATGGCTCGACTTATGATCATAAGGGTCGCTTACAGTTTGCCGAAGTCAGTGTCGATCAGAGCACAGGTTCTGTGACGCTGAGAGCCGAGTTCCCTAACCCGGACCATACGCTGCTGCCTGGTATGTATGTGCGCGCCATTCTCAACACAGGTGTCGATCCTCAAGCGATTCTGGTACCACAAAAAGCCATCACCCGTAGTCCCAAGGGTGAAGCTGTGGCCATGTTGGTGAATGCCGAAAACAAGGTTGAAGCAAGGGTGATCAAGACTGCCGATGTCATCAATCACCAGTGGCGGGTAACAGAAGGACTCAAGCCAGGTGACAAACTGATTGTCGAAGGGCTGCAAAAAATCCGTCCCGGCATGGCTGTGACGGCCAAACCCATGACAGCAAACCAGCAATAACAGGGCGGAAGTTATGGCACGTTTCTTTATCGATCGCCCCATCTTCGCATGGGTGATCGCGATTATTATCATGCTGGCAGGTGTCTTGGCCATTAAGGCCCTGCCGGTTTCCCAGTACCCGGATATTGCGCCACCAACCATTGTGGTTGCGGCCAACTATCCAGGTGCGTCGGCCAAAACTGTTGAAGATTCTGTGACCCAGGTGATTGAGCAGCGCATGACAGGACTCGACCACCTGCGCTATATCAAGTCCACCAGTGACAGCTTCGGTAACGCCGAAATCACTCTGACCTTTAACGCCGAGGCGGATCCCGACATCGCCCAGGTTCAGGTACAGAACAAGCTGCAGGCCGCCATGGCTTTGCTGCCTCAGGAAGTAACGGCTCAAGGTGTCAGGGTTAACAAGTCCAGCTCAGGCTTCTTGATGGTGGTCGCCTTTATTTCAGATGATGGCTCCATGACCAAGGCCGACCTCGCCGACTACGTGGGTTCCAACGTTCAGGATCCCATGAGTCGGGTACCAGGTGTGGGTGAAACCACCCTATTCGGTGCCCAGTACTCAATGCGTATCTGGGTCGACCCACTGAAGCTGACCAACTACAACCTGACCACTCTGGATGTAATCGCTGCGATTAAAGAACAGAACGCTCAGGTTTCTGCCGGTCAGTTGGGTGGTGCCCCTGCGGTTCAAGGTCAGGAGTTGAATGCGACTATCTCGGCTCAGAGCCGTCTGCAAACGCCTGAGGAATTCAGCAACATCATCCTCAAATCGAATCCCTCGGGTGCCAATGTCTATCTGAGTGATGTCGCCAAGGTTGAACTGGGCTCTGAGAGTTATTCCATCGAATCACTCTACAATGGACGCCCTGCTACAGGTCTGGCGATCAAGCTGGCCACTGGTGCCAACGCACTGGATACCGCCGAAGCCGTGCGCGCCAAGGTAGAAGAGATGCGTCCCTTCTTCCCGGCCAGCATGCAGGTGGTGTATCCCTATGACACTACCCCCTTCGTAAAGAACTCCATCGAAGGTGTAGTTCATACTCTGCTGGAAGCCGTGGTACTGGTGTTCGTCATCATGTATCTGTTCCTGCAAAACTTCCGCGCAACCTTGATCCCAACGATTGCGGTGCCGGTAGTATTGCTGGGTACCTTCGCTATCCTGTCTTTCACCGGGTTTTCGATTAACACCCTAACCATGTTCGCCATGGTACTGGCCATCGGTCTCTTGGTGGATGATGCCATCGTGGTGGTGGAAAACGTTGAGCGGGTAATGTCCGAAGAGGGACTCAGCCCCAAAGAAGCGACCAAGAAGTCCATGGGGCAGATCACCGGAGCCCTGGTGGGTATTGGTCTGACGCTGTCAGCCGTATTTGTTCCCATGGCCTTCATGTCAGGCTCTACCGGGGTGATTTACCGTCAGTTCTCCATCACTATCGTATCGGCGATGGCGCTGTCGGTATTGGTGGCCATCATTCTGACTCCGGCACTTTGTGCCACTATGCTTAAGCCACTGAAGAAGGGGCATACCCATGCCGAAACCGGCTTCTTCGGCTGGTTTAACCGTAACTTCGATCGCATGACTGGCAAGTACGAAAGTACTGTTGCCAGCATCATCAAACGTTCAGTACGTATGAGTGCCGTCTATCTGGCGCTGGTTGTGGCCGTAGGCTGGATCTTTATCCGTATGCCAACCGCCTTCTTGCCGGACGAAGATCAGGGCATGCTGTTTACCCAGACTATACTGCCAACCAACGCGACTCAGGAAAGTACCATGAAAGTACTGGAAAAAGTCTCGGATCAATTCCTGGCAGACGAAAACGTCAAATCGGTTCTGAGTGTGGCGGGCTTCAGTTTTGCCGGTCAGGGGCAGAACATGGGTATCGCCTTCGTCGGACTGAAAGACTGGTCTGAACGTACGGCTCCAGGCAGTGATGTTCAAGCGGTTGCCGGCCGAGCCATGGCGGTGTTCAGCCAGATGAAAGAAGCCTTCGTGTTTGCCTTCGTACCGCCTGCGGTAATTGAGCTGGGTACGGCCAACGGTTTTGACCTCTTCCTGCAGGACAAAAATGGCCAAGGACACGAAAAGCTGGTTCAGGCCCGTAACCAACTGCTGGGCATGGCGGCTCAGAATCCCAACCTGGTGGGTGTACGCCCCAATGGTCAGGAAGATGCGCCCATGTATCAGCTGCATATAGATCATGCCAAGCTACGGGCGCTGAGCGTCAACATAGGTGATGTCAACAACGTGCTTTCTGCCGCTTGGGGTGGCTCCTATGTCAACGACTTCATCGACCGTGGTCGGGTGAAGAAGGTTTATGTTCAGGCCGATGCCAAATACCGGATGCAACCTGAAGATCTGGACTCCTGGTATGTGCGTAACACCCAGGGAGACATGGTGCCCTTCTCAGCCTTTGCCACCGGCAGCTGGGAGTATGGTTCACCACGTCTGGAACGCTTCAACGGTCTGCCGGCGATGAATATCCAGGGTGCGACTGTCCCCGGTTTCAGTACCGGTGAAGCGATGAACATCATGGAAGACATGGTTAACCAGCTACCGCCAGGCTTTGGTATCGAATGGAACGGCCTCTCCTACGAGGAACGTCTGTCAGGCAACCAGGCGCCTGCGCTCTACGCGCTATCGATTCTGGTGGTATTCCTGGTATTGGCGGCCCTGTATGAAAGCTGGTCTGTGCCTTTCGCGGTTATTCTGGTAGTGCCTCTGGGTATTATCGGTGCTCTAATCGCCATGAATGGTCGTGGCCTGCCAAACGACGTGTTCTTCCAGGTGGGTCTGTTGACCACTGTGGGTCTGGCAACCAAGAACGCCATTCTGATTGTGGAGTTCGCCAAGGAATACTATGAGCAGGGCTCCAAACTTGTCGACGCCACCCTGCACGCGGTGCGGGTACGTTTGCGGCCGATTCTGATGACCTCGCTGGCATTCGGTCTCGGGGTTGTGCCTCTGGCCGTCAGTACAGGTGTGGGTTCAGGCAGTCAGAACGCCATTGGTACCGGGGTACTGGGTGGTATGATCAGCTCAACCTTCCTGGGTATCTTCTTTATCCCACTCTTTTTCGTGGTGGTAGAGCGCATGTTCAGTAAGCGTGAGCGTGAAGAGCGTAAACTGCGAAAACAGGCCAAATAATTCGCCTGTCACCTCAAAGCCCGGCCGATATGCCGGGCTTTTTGTTGCCTGTTGCAAATCACTTCTACATGCAGCTTCAACCACTTAATACCTGTTAGGTTCGCATCCGGCCTTAGGGCTTGTCATGCCGCCCAAAATGTAAAATTGGTGGGCAACAAAGGGTTAAAGAAGCTGGTCAAGCGCGCCAATAAAGCTTAGGATCTGCACAGAAAACAGCACTTTTTGGAGTAATTCACCTTATGGGTATCAGAGCCATAGTCGTCGACACCGCCGGCACTACGACAGATCTTAACTTTATTCAGGATGTGCTTTTCCCCTATTCGGCCAAGGCATTGCCGGAATTTTTGGAACGCTATCAAGATAATATTCTGGTAGAGAACTGTATCAGCGACACCAAGGAGATGGCATTGGAACCGGATGCCGATCTGCCGCGGGTAATAGAAATACTCCAGCAATGGGTTGCCGAAGATCGCAAGGCCACGCCGCTGAAGACACTGCAGGGCCTGATCTGGAAACAGGGCTATGCGAAGAACGAATTTACCGGCCACATCTATCCTGACTTCATTGAAGCCATCAAGGAATACAAGGCTCAGGGACTCAGGATATACAGCTTCTCTTCCGGCTCGGTGGAAGCCCAGAAACTGCTGTTCAGCCACAGTGATGGCGGCGATCTGACCGAGCTGTTCAACGGTCATTTTGATACCCGCACCGGCGGCAAACTGGACAAGCAAGCCTACTGCAACATTATTAACACCATAAGCCTCAGCCCGAAGCAGATACTGTTTGTCTCAGACATGTTGGAAGAGCTTAAGGCCGCAGCTGCAGCCGGACTGCTCACCTGCCAGATGGTGCGTGAAGACGGGCAACGCACAGGTGATTTCCGTCAGGTGAAGAGTTTCGCCGAGCTGAAGATTGACTGATAACCGCCCGAGTTAACTGATGAATCAAGGGGAGCCAATGGCTCCCCTTATTGTTTACAACACCTATTTCTTATCCCGGAAAATAAACGCCTGTACGGAATGTTGTTCCCCTCTTGAGACAGAGAGCCGCTGTTGTTATCCTGAGCCAACAAAAATAAAACGGTCGTTTAAATATGGAAGATTTTACTCAGCGTTACCCACAACACTCGCAAATCCCGGTGGCCTGGGGCGAAATGGATGCCCTGCAACACGTCAACAATGTGGTCTATTTCCGCTATTTTGAGAGCGCCAGAATCGACTTCTTCAATCGCCATTTTCCCTTGGGTGAGATGTACAAACAGGGGATGGGGCCGGTGATTAGCGAAAACCAAGCCAGGTACAAACGTCCAGTCACCTACCCGGATACCCTGCTGATAGGGGTCAAAATCAGCGATATAGGTGAAGACAGGTTTACCATGCATTACGAGGCGTACAGCAAGGCACAGCGAGCCATTACCACTACAGGTAGCTCTGTCGCCGTCATGTACGATTTTAACAAAGGTACCAAGGCCAAATTACCGCAAGAATTGCTGGCAATTCTCAAGGAATACCAAGAATAAAGTTGGTGTTCGAGTGAGTCTCTATTACACTTTTTTCCTATTAATAAACACAATAATAAGAGAAAAGCCCCTCAATGAGACTCTTTCTGCTGTTCTTCATGACTTGCTTCATGTGCTTCCAGGTCAAATCTGCACCCGGAGCCACTTCTTCTCCTGAACAGCAACTGGCCTCGGCCAGCGCTATCTTGGTAGACATGAAAACCGGTGAAGTCCTCTATGAGGACAACCCGCAGCAGGTGCAACCTATCGCCTCAATAACCAAGTTGATGACGGCGCTGGTGACGCTGGATGCCAAGTTGCCGCTCAACGAGCGAATTGCCGTGGATGTCAGCCAAACCCAAGTCATGCAAAATGTGGTATCTCGTATCCGTATCGGCAGTGAGTTAAAACGCAAAGAGGCGCTGGCACTGGCATTGATGTCTTCGGAAAATCGCGCCGCCGCAACCTTGGCACATCACTATCCCGGCGGTTACCAAGCCTTTATCCAGGCGATGAATGCCAAGGCGGCAGAGTTGGGGATGACGGACAGCCACTTTGTCGAACCCACAGGACTGTCGGAACAGAATGTCTCCAGCGCCAGAGACTTGGTCAAACTGCTGCAGGAGACTAAAAAGTATCCTTTGATAGGCGAGCTGAGCTCGGCGCCCAACCTCAGCGTCATGTTTCGTAAACCCAGATATAATCTGGCGTTTTACAACACCAATCGCCTGGTGAACAAGAAAAACTGGCAAATTTCGCTTTCCAAGACGGGTTATACCGATGACGCCGGTCGCTGTCTGGTAATGCTGACCCAAATGGCCAAGCGGGAAGTCGCCTTTGTGGTACTGGACGCCTTCGGCAAGCTGAGCCATCTGGCCGATGCCAACCGCTTAAAAAAGTGGCTGGAAACCGGTAAAGTCAGTCAGGTTCCCCAAGAAGCACTGGACTATAAACAGCAAAAGCAAACAGAGCGTCAATCATTGCTCTCTGCCCGTTAATATTCAAAACCACCGGCGACCCAGCGCAGGTTTTTGCTCTTGCGCGGTCGTCCCCATATCGGTATTTGTTATCATCCCGCCACCTTTTAAAGGCCTTTGGCCTTCGCAGTTACTGAGTCAGGAAGATGCAGTCATTTAAAAAGCACACCCTTATCCCGCTGGATCCCCGGGATCCCCTCTCCATCAGCCTGGCGCTGGCGCAATACCGGCAACAACTGCAGCAAGGTACTATTCTGCGCCAGGGCATGTTCGATATCGAATTTGTCGCCGTGACAGACAGCGGCAACCGCCGCCTGCAAATCGATGACCTGCAAGACCCAGGACTGCGCAGCCTACTGCAGGAAGCCCTGAGCCTGGGGCCGGATAGCGAAGGGTTCATGCTGCCGCCACTCATCAGCGACGAGTGTGACCTCTACCTCTCTGAACCCTTGATGTTCGCCATTGCCATGCAACACTCTCGCCTGGCACCCGCACTGCTGGCCACCGCCGAGGCCATGATAGACTTCGCCCGCAGGCACAATGATCTGCAGCGCATGTGGCTGGACGACAGCCGCATTTTCGGGGTCGAGGCCCTGTTTCTGCTGGCCAGACGCACACCCGAACTGGCCTGGCTATTGGCACGCTTTCTGATCCCCGCCTGGGACAATGTCTACAGCAATGGCTATGAGCAATATATGGCTCGGCTGCTCGAGCTCAATGGCTGGAGCCCGGATATGCTGCGGGCCTTTGTCTGGTGCGACAGCGACCACTTGCGCCAGGGCTTCTTCTACAGCGGCGAAACCGGCATTCAGAGTCATCAGCCTCTGGCCGACTTCCTCAAGCAAAATCCACAGCAATATCCTCTATTCAAACAGCTGTTGAGCGAACGTTTACTCAATAGCCCGAAACTGCTCGCCGCCGAAGACCGCCCACTCGGCAGAGTCGATGCCGTGCTGCATTTCTTTGTCAGCATGTACCCGATTGAGTTTGCCTGGTTTGAAGTTGAACAGAGCGAGGGGCTGGATACCCTGCTTGAAAGCCAGTTTATTCGCGTCAGTCTCGAAGAGGAGATAAGCGACCTGCGCGCCGCCATAGAGAGCCAGGCCAGTGGCGCCCTGGCCTGTTACAGATGCGGCATAACCGAAAGCGTCGAAACCGACGCAGATGAGCAAGACGACAACTATCAGGATGAGGACGATGAGCGGCCGGGCAGGCTGCTGCGTCTGTTAAAGCCATTGGTACTGGCGCAACCCCAAGGCGCGGCATTGTGGCAATATCTGCATGATGGCCGCCAACCCCAGGCGCTGGCGGCTCAGCAACCAATAGCATTAATTCCCGCCTGTAAGGCCAAAGCCCTGGGGCTCTATCACTACATAGTCGACTACTGCGTTACGGCAGAATCCAATCGGCATATTGCCGAAGAGCTGAGCAGCATTCTCAGTGATAGCCGTTATGAACTGCTCTATGGTGATCAAGAAGACGTCGAAGCCTTTGCCGATATTTTGCCATCAAAGAGTCTGCAGCAAAGGCAACAGCAGTATTTACGCCTGCTGGATATCTGGTTCGCTTGGCTTGGCAAACCCGAACTGGAAGAGATCCGCGAAAACCTGGTCGACGATGAAGGACTGCTCGATGATGTCCAATATCTGCAGCGCTACGGCAACCTCAGTGACACCAGTGAGCAGGCGCTGCTCGAGGCGCAACTGGCTAAACTGTTGCAGCAGTGGAACGACAAGCGCCAGGTCTACAACCGCCCCTTGTTGAACAAGACCCTGGCCTTATTCCGGCAACACCGGCAGCTTGCCAACCCGGATAACTGGCCTCTGAGCCAAATGGAGCTCGGCCACTATGTTTTGCTGGCCTTCCTTTGGCAACAGGATAGTCTGGCCGGGTGCCATGACGCCATCAGCCGGGCGCTGAGCGAGAGATTAAACGCTAATAGTCCTTGGGAACTGCTTGCCGGGCAAGTGCTCAAGCAGGCCGCAGACGATGCCAAGCCGCTCAAGGCGTTTATCTGTCGGCCCGAGTCATCTCTTTGTGAGCTTGAGGCGCTGCAACTGGCACAAGACCAGCTCTATCGAAGAGGGCGTGATAGTGTTGGCCGCCAATTGACCCTGGAGCCCATCAGTGACTTCCAGCCCAAATACCTACTGCTCGACAAACAAGACGGTTTTCGCCGCGGTGCCATGCTGTGCTATTTCCTGCTGGCCTCGCAGCACGTTTTCACTCACTCCTCGACTCAGCCAAATGAGCCGCAAGCACCGGCTCTCATACTGGCCCGGCGCCTGTGGCAATGGCTGCTGGAACTGGCGCCACTCAAACTCTTGCATTATGCCGCCATGCCTTACAGTGACGATAATTTCGACCCTGAGTTTGACTCTGATACCGAGCGCCAGGGCTTTGTCAGCAGCATGCAATCACTCGGCGTCAGTGAAGCCCTGCTGACAGTGTTTGACTTCCAACTGTCGCTGAGCAGCGGCGATGGCGCCAACACCCTGCGCGCGCTAGCGCAGCTGAGCCAGTTGGCCCAAGCCTCATCGAGCCAGGCAGATACACTGCTGCAGGCACTGAGACGACTGCCGGATAGAGAGAAGCTCAATGCCTTCGAACTGCTGGAGCTGCAATTTCCCGGGCAAGGCTTTATCCAACACCCTGAGCTGCAGCGGGAGTGGTCACTCTGCCTCGAGTATTTTATTCGCGACAACCTCAAGAGTTGGCAGCGGATACTGGCTCAAGACTTTGATGGCCGCTGCCAGTTGTTGGAGCAGGGCATAAAGCAGCCTGTGGTTGCCGCACCGCAACTTGTGGTTTGCGAGCAGGCCCAAGATGACAGGTGGGACTGGCTCAACGTCAGCCTGCTTCGGCGTCAGGGTGAAGAGTTGCAGGCATTATTACTGACCCAAGCGATACCGCCGGAGGGCTTACCCCAAGGTGTTCCGGGCGAGGTGCTGCTGTTTGACGAGAGTGTCAGCGCCGAGGAGATCTTGGCGACATTCAAGGCCCTGTACTCAGCAGATGCCAGGGTTGCCTTGGTCAATGCTCGACTGCAAACATACCTGAGTGGTGAACTGCCGCTGGCAGCCATGCAAACCTGCCTGCAACGCCTGTTCGCCCTTGATGAGCTGAGTATCTACTCATCCTTCGAGCGTTATGATCTCAAGCAGTTCCTGTGGCTGCTACCCACCCAAACCCGGCAGCGACTGTTGCAGCTCCTGCTTGGCTACCAATTGGGATTTGAACTGTTCGATAAGCAGCTATTGCGGGCCTTTATGGCCGACAAGGTGCGCCGCGGCGACTGGCCAGCGGCGCGATACATAGACAGGAGATACCAGGACAGCGATGAGCTGCAGGAAGCCGCGCTGAGCTGGCTGCTGCAAACCTTGGAGCCGCTGCGGCTTGAGCCGATGAAACTGCTGCGTTTTTGCCTCGGCAAGGGGGAATATGAAGCTCCCTGTGACTGGCTAGTCGCTCAACTGAGAAACGGCACGCTGACGCCCCTTGTTACTCAGTTGACTGTCAATGAGAAAATCGAGCTGATCGATTGCCTGGAAGGCGACTATCCAGATGCTGCCGAGTTGCTCTCGGCGCTAGCCAACGATGGCTCCCGCCGGGTCAGAGATGCCATGGCGGGACTAGTCTAACTGTCACCCATGGTAAACAGTGAAGGGCGCGCAGAGACTCTGCATGGAATGGTCTCTGCCGCTCCCCTTCAAACTTCTGAATATGAGAGCATGTATCCGGCAAACAGGCTTGTTATCATCGCCGCCACTATTTTCAAGGGTCTAGCCCGCACAGTAACTGAGTCAGGAAGATGCAGTCATTTAAAAAGCACACACTTATCCCGCTGGATCCCCAAGATCCCCTCTCCATAGCGCAAGCCCTGACTCAATACCGACATCAATTGCAGCAAAGCACTATTCTGCGTAAAGGGATGTTCGATATCGAATTTGTCGCCGAGACAGACAGCGGCAACCGCCGCCTGCAGATCGATGATCTGCAAGATTCAGGACTGCGCAGCCTGCTGCAGGAAGCCCTGAGTCTGGGCCCGGATGGCGAAGTATTCACGCTGCCGCCACTCATCAGTGACGAGTGTGACCTCTACCTTTCTGAACCTTTGCTGTTCGCCATTGCCATGCAACACCCTCACCTGACCCCCGAACTGCTGGCCACCGCCGATGCCATGATAGCCTTCGCCCGTTGGCACAACGATGTGTACAACATGTGGTTGGATGAAACCCGGATCTTTGGCGTTGAGGCCCTATTCCTGCTGGCTCGGCGAGCCCCTGAACAGGCCTGGCGGTTGGCGCACTTTCTGGTTGCCAACTGGGATAATGAAGACAGCAATGGTTATGAGCAATTCATGGCGAGGCTGCTCAACCTCAATGGCTGGAGTGAGGAGATGTTGCGAGCCTTTGTCTGGTGTGACAGTGACCGTTTGCGCCAGGGCTTTTTCTACTCGGATGAAACCGGCATGCAAAGCCATCAGGCTCTGGCCGACTTCCTCAAGCAAAATCCGCAGCGATATCTCCAATTCAAACAACTGCTGAGTGAACGTTTACTGAGTTGTCCCAAACTGCTGGCAACCGAGTGGCGCACAACGGAGACTGACGATCCGGTGCAACTCTTTTTTATCAGCATGTTCCCTGCCGCTATCGACTGGTTTGACGTCCAGGAGAGTGAAGCTCTGGAGACGCTATTACAGAGCCACTTTATTCAGGCTCGGCTCAAAGATGAAATAGATACGCTACGCGCATCACTTGAACGCCAGGCAGATGGCCCTCTGGCTTGCCCGGCCGAGGGCTGGCAGCAAGATGCCGACGACAATGAGGATTATCGCCCCGGACAGATGCTACGCCAATTCAAGCCTCTGGTATTAGCGCAACCCCAGGGAGAAGCCTTGTGGCAATATCTGCAAGATGGCAGTCACCCTCAGGCTCTGGAGGCACAACGGCCGCTGGAGATACTCGCCGCCAGTCAGGCCCATGCCCCTCTGTTACATCAGCATATAGTGGATTACTGCGTTTGGGTTGAATCCAACCAACAGATAATCCATGACTTTTGGTTACTGACTTATGAAATGGCCAACGAGCTACTCGACAGTGATAACGAAGACGCCGCCGACTTTGCCGATATTTTGCCATCAGCGACCCCACAGCAAAGACAACAGCAGTACTTACGCTGGTTGGATATCTGGTTTACTTGGCTTGGCAAACCAGAGCTGGAGGATATACGTGAGCAAGTGGTCGATAAACTGCAACTGCTCGACCAACAGCAGTATCTCCAACGCTTCGGCAATCATTCTTAGCAAAGCGCTTGAGCGTTCCCCTTGAGGGACGCTGAGCTTAAAACTAACTCCCGGTGATAGCGGCGCCGGGCTCACTCCCGCAGCAAAGGCAGCAGACGCTGACGGATCTCATCCGGGGTATCAGTTCGACTCTGCCTTACTTGTGCCTTCAAAGGACTCTTTGACCAGACACCTCACCGATACCGCAGCCAGAATAGGCCAACGTAGAAGACGCTGGCCTAATGGCAATAGTGGCTGAGCTCGAAAAGTGCTGGTTCACTCCCGCAGCAAAGGCAGCAGACGCTGACGGATCTTATCAGGAATAGGTCGACTCTGCTCACAACTGTAGTCGTAGTGCACCAGAGTGGTCTTGGCTTCGGCGGTCAACAGCTCTCCCTGCCAACTCTGCTGCAATACTTCGAACGAACTGTTGCCTATGCGGCTGACCGAGGTCAACACCCTGACTGTCTTGCCGTAATAGGTGGGCGCCTTAAAGGCGATGGTGAATCCGGCCACTATCAGGTTCCAGTTAGTCAGATCCAGACCTGGGTTGAAGATTTCGAACACAGGCTCTCTGGCGGCTTCAAACCACACGGGCAGCACAGTGTTATTGATATGGCCCAGGCCATCGGTTTCATTGAATCTGGGTTGAATATCCAGGCTTAACGCTTCCATAGGGTATCCTATTGTTATTATTGTTGATTAAAACTCGCACTTGTCTTTGCAGACCTCAGCTTACCATTCATGGAACATAGCTCAACCATCTTGCCTGCCGCCGTAATCCAGCTGAGGTGTCTCCTGGGTCGTAAGTCTTCGGGGGCAAGAGAAAACGATAAAAAAATCAGGAGAAACAAGCCTGTAAGCCTGCTCGACTGGAATAGCCCTTCCATATACTACTTGCTTGAGAAATAACCTTGGCAACAAGGCCAAGCTTGGGCGCCAATACTACAACAGCCAAGATTGAACCTAAAAGAATCGTGATATTAAAAAGGCTGCCTAAGCAGCCTTATTCGGACTTAACCACCATACATGGCGTTAATTTCGCGGGAATACTTGTGATAGATCATCTTGCGTCTGAGCTTGAGCGTCGGGGTGATTAAACCCGCCTCCATAGAGAAGGCCTCAGGTAACAGGGTAAACTTCTTGATCTGTTCAAAACCCGCCAGCTCCTGTTGCAGGTGTTTGAGCCTTTCTTCAAAATGCTCCACCACATGGCTATGACGTATCAACTCCAGCGGCGACTCATAACGGATCCCCTTCTGTCTGGCCCAAACCTCCAGAGCTTCAAAGGCAGGAACGATTAGCGCCGTCACATAGTTACGGGCATCGGCAATCACCGCCACCTGTTCGATGAAAGGGCAGCAGCCTACTTTGCCCTCGACCCGCTGCGGCGCAATATACTTGCCATTGGAAGTCTTCATCAGCTCTTTGATCCTGTCGGTGATAAACAGATTGCCCTGTTCATCCAGGTAGCCGGCATCCCCTGTTTTGAGCCAACCATCTTCGAAGGCATCGGCAGTATCTTCGGGGCGGTTAAAATAACCACGCATCACGGTATCGCCGCGAACCAAAATCTCATTCTCGGCCCCGAGACGAA
Source organism: Shewanella sp. BJSY2023SW007 (assembly GCF_047314525.1). Taxonomy (NCBI): domain Bacteria; kingdom Pseudomonadati; phylum Pseudomonadota; class Gammaproteobacteria; order Alteromonadales; family Shewanellaceae; genus Shewanella; species Shewanella sp. BJSY2023SW007. Next base: position 27,174 of record NZ_JBKORL010000058.1, read on the forward strand.
TTTCCACTTCGGGCATACAGCGGCCATTGGAGCCTGTCACTATGCTCTCCAATGTATTACAGGTAACAGTTGCCGTGGTTTCTGTCATGCCGTAGCCACACAGCACCGGCAGATTGATAGCTGAGAAAAACGCCGCGACCTTGGCATCCAGGGCGGCACCACCGCAAGGCATCAACCGCAGACGACCGCCGAGAGCCGCTCTGAGCTTGCCATAAACCAGCTTATCAGCGAGATACCACTGCAATGACAATTTTTTACTGGGTTGAGCCCGGCCCTGCATCACTTCAAACTGGCGCTCGCCTACAGCCAGTGCCCAGGCAAATAACTTGCGACTGCCATTTCCGGCCCGGGTCACTTTATCCTGTACCGCGCTGTAAACCTTCTCCAGGAATCTGGGCACCACACACAAGGTATGAGGACGAACGGCGGCAATAGCTTCTTTCACCCTGTGAGTGTCAGTGAGATAGACATTTCTGCCACCACGACTGAGTACATAGAAGGTCCAACCACGCTCATAAACATGACTCAGAGGCAGAAAGACCAAGGAGACCTGATCCGCTTCAAAGGGGATCAACTGAAAATGTTGGCGCATGGCTGAAGCGAAGTTACGCTGATCCAGCATTACCCCCTTGGGATCGCCTGTAGTGCCTGAGGTGTAGATCAGAGTCAGCAGATCATCCAGAGTGGCATTCTGTTCGCGGGCGACCAATTCAGTGCGTGCTTCTTCGGTCACAACTTGGTTCAGCAATACATCCAAATGATGATGATGCAGTTTTTCCAAAGTAACATGTTTGTCAAACACCACCACTAGTTCCAATGTCGGACACAATGCTTCTAGCTGACAGGCCAGCAGATACTGAGCCTTATTGGCCACAAACAAGACTTTGGCGCCGGCATCATTGATGATATAGGCAGCTTGCTTCAGGGTGGAGGTAGGGTAAACCGGCACCACAACGCCACGGGCACGAACGACGCCGACATCGGCGCAAGTCCACTGCGGGCAGTTATGGGACAGGATCACGGCGCGATCCTGAACTTCAAAGCCGTTGGCAATCAGGATTCCGGCGATAGCAGCACTGATGCGGTTAAATTCATTCCAGCTGACCTTATCCCAAGGCGCAGCCACTTCGAAGCCTTCCAGGGCGATATCCTCTGCACGCGCTTCAAGCTGCTGACGCAAGAGATGGGTGATTCTGTACTGCTCTAGAGACATAACTCAGTTTACCTTTTTAGCTTACAGCTGTTCCGCTTTTTGCGATTCTACCCCATGGTTCAAGTAAACATAAGAGCTTTTGCTCTAGTTTCGTACAGTATCACGCTCCACTCATAGAGATCAGACCAGTTGTGGTATCAAGGTTCAACGACTCCTGTACGCCATAATCTATGGCTACAACGATGAAACACTACTAGCGCCAATACCAGCATAATCAGGTCAAAGCTCAGCCAAACAACGCTGCCCGAACCTTGTTGTAACCCCCGTGCCAGGCCGGAACTCCAAGTAGAATTGACAATAAACAGCAGCATGGCGCCAGCCAGATAGCCTTTCTGGTGGCTGATACTTCCCAGCGCCAGGAGCAGCGCCGAGCCCCAGAGAGCCGCCAGCAATTGGTGCACTCCAGCTAAGCCATGGGTTTCGCCGACGAACCAATCCAACATCAGGATCAAGGTTAACATCAGCCCCAACAACGCCAGCAATCGGGTTTGACCGCGGGCAAATGCGGTCGTCAACCCAGCAAGACCAGTATGCCCAGGCAGCAACAGCAATAACTCAGCCCCTCGCCAGCGTTGCAGCCGACTCCAGTGCACCAGGGAGCATATGAGCATGGCTAACTGGCCGGCGATATAAATCACCGGCAATTGTTTATGCCAACCTAAATTAACAAGTATCAACAGCAGACTGCTGCCCGGCAGCAGGATCAGCAACCAGCTCAAGGTGGGGCCGATGAAAAAATTGACCGGATGCAGCCAGGCTTCCAACCTCAGCAGCGGCTGCCATATCCCCAGCCTTGGGCCTAAAACCCAACCCGCCTCCAGCCCATTGAGATAGATGCTACGCGCCTGTGGGTGCCAGCAAAGCAAGCGTAACTGTCTGGCGAGCATGACCAATAACACTGTCGTTGCCAACCACCAGCTCCAGGCGGGTAACAGACGGGCAATAGACTCGCTGATTGGCAAACCCAAGAACAGCAGTACCGACCAGTAAAAACACTTCGGATAGCGCAAACATGCCAGTACAAACGCCAGCCCCAGGCTCCAGGCAACACCTTGAATAGCCAAATTCGCAGGTGAAATCGCCAAACAAATAAGCTGAACCAGTATCGCCAGCACTGTGGCCTGCAGCAGTAGCGCCTTTTTAAAACCCGGCACCAATACCAGCCATTCACAGGCGGCCAGACGATTGGATTGCCAGGCAAAGGCGGCACATCCAGAGAGAATTGCCATTGCCTGGAACATCCCGGTCTTGTCGCTATCCCCACTCAACTGTATCACCAGGGCCAAAAACAAGCCCAGTCCGGCCGTTATCAGGAAGCTGACACTGCCGATATCTTTAAGCCATAAGGCAGGGAAAAAAGCCAGCCTCATGAATGCAGCTCCATAAACAGCTGCTCCAGATTCAGGCGGCGGGCATCTATCATGCCGGGCAAGGCCTGCCCCCGATAACCATCCACCACACAGCCGGCACGGGTTGTCGCCAACAGCCGCATGGATTCAGGCAACTGGATGTCACTGTCTGCAGCGAACTTCAGCAAACGCACCTCCTCCCTGAGCGCATCTATCTCCTTAAACAGCAGTAATTCCCCTGCTTTCAACAATGCCAGATGACTGGCGACCCGTTCCAGATCTGAAGTGATATGTGATGAAAACAGTACAGCGGAACCTGATTCCAACGCCAGCTCGAACAGATCAGCCATAAAACGACGTCTGGCAACGGGATCCAGACTGGCCACTGGCTCATCCAACACCAGCAACTGGGGTCGATAGGCCATTGCCATAATGAGCGCCAGAGACTGACGTTGTCCCCCTGAAAGCCGTTGCACCTGAGCTTTGAGATCCAGACCGAAACGCTGCAACCATTGTTGCTGCAACTCCATGTCCCACTGAGGATAGAAACTGCTGTGCATGGCCAGCGCCCGCTCGACACTGAACCCCTCATAACCGAAGGGCTGCTGCGGCACATAGCCCAAACGCTGCTTATGGCCTGAATCCAGCTGCTGCGGCGCCTGTCCCAGAGTCGTCACCAGGCCACTGTCACAGGGAATGATCCCAAGCGCAATACGCATCAGGGTCGATTTACCGGCGCCATTGGCACCAAGCAGCCCTACCACCATCCCTGGCTCCAACTGCAGATCTACCGCGGTTAACACAGATTTGCCGTCGAAGCTCTTGTCGACCTTAGTGAAACACAATAATGACCCGGCTGGCTGTTCCATACTTTTCCCTGTTATTCCTTGGTTTGGGGCCAATATTTGACTATCAGCTGCTGCAGCCCCTGCTGCGACAACCCCAACTGCTGCGCCGTTGCCAACAAGTCTTCAAGCTGCGGCGTTATTATGGCCTCGGCCGATAGACCCTGATGAGCCTGGCGCTGGGCTACCCGGGTTGCCTGGCCGCGTCGCCGCTCCAGCCATCCATGCTCCACCAACTGCTGCACCGCCCTGGAAACTGTCATGGGGTTTACAGCCAGATGCTCAGCCATCTGCCGCACCGAGGGCAATACGGTTTCCTCGGGCAACTGACCGCCGACGATCAGATGAATAATCTGCTCGCTCAATTGGCGGTAGATGGGGTCGCCGCTGCTGGGGTTGACATGCAATAGTTCTAACATTAGCCTTGAAACACTGTATTAATACATTGATACAGTAATTAAACTAACACAATCCGGCAGGAATACCAAAAAGGGACACAAGCATGAAGCAAAGGAACTTTGGCCAACAATACTGGCCTGCCGTAACCAGCATGCTGTTGTTGGCACTGGGGCTCTGTTGGACGCCTCTGAGTCAGGCACAGACAGCTTCCGACAGCACAGGCTGTTATATCGACGGTCTATCTGAACGTCTGCGTTGTGGCACAATTCGAGTCGCGGAGGATCCGCAACAGCCCGATGGCCGCCAGTTGGCAATCCACTATGCCGTCTTGCCGGCCATCAAGAATACCGCCCCCGATGAAGCCGTATTGGCCATTTCAGGTGGGCCGGGACAGTCGGCCATCGAAAATGCCGCCACCTTCAACCTGATCTTAAGCAAAGTGCGTCAAAACCGGGACATATTGCTGATAGATCAGCGCGGCACCGGCCAGTCCAACGCCCTTGAATGTGCAGCGTTGGATCTGGAACAAACCTTGGCCTATAACGACGAAGCACTCGATGTCGAACAGGAAACCCGTAACTGCCTGAGCAAGTTGGATGCCGATATCAGCCAATACGGCAGCGAGCAAGCATTGCACGACTTCGAAGCGGTTCGCCGGCATCTGGGTTATCAGAAACTGCACCTTTATGGCATCTCCTACGGCAGCCGCATGGCCCAGCTCTATATGCGCCACTATCCCGAGGCACTCAAGACAGTGACCCTGGATGGCGTCGTGCCTATGCAGCAGAGCGTGCTGGCCATAGGTGCCGCCATTGGCCGAGCCCAGGATCTGCTGCTGAGCGATTGTGAGCAGGACGCTTTGTGCGCTCAAACCTACCCACAGCTGCGTCAGGAACTGAACCAGCTGGCCGAGCGCCTGGGGCAACATGCGGTGATGAAGAAGGTGCCTCATCCGGTAACCGGCGATATCGCCATGCTGACCCTGACCCGTAGCAAGTTGCTCGGCAGCCTGAGAATGGCGCTCTACAGCCCCTCGGTCAGAGCCTTGCTGCCCTACGCCATCCACCGGGCGGCCATGGAGGAATACCAACCCCTGCTGGGATTAATGGCTCTCAGTGTCGATAGCACAGGTATCGCCATGGGCATGCACGCCGCCGTGGTTTGCGGTGAAGACTGGCCCAGATTGACCGCCGCCGAGCGCCAGCAGGCCGAGGCCAGCGTCATAGGCAAAGAGATGCTCAGCAGCCTGGACAGAAGCTGCCCTATCTGGAATGTCCCGGCCGCGGCGGCCACCTTTGCCGAGCCGATAACCAGCGATATCCCCACCCTGCTGCTTTCCGGAGCCAAGGACCCCGCCACGCCGCCTTCCTGGGGCGAGCTGGCCATGGCCCAGTTGAGCAACGCCAGACACTTGATCTCCCCCTATGCCACCCATGGTGTTGCCGCCCAGTCCTGCGCCAATGAGCTGATCGCCGAGATGGTCAAGGGCACGGCGCCGGACAAGTTGGATGGCGAGTGTCTCAACAAAGATGTGCGTCGCAGTTTCTATCTCAACGCCAGCACAGTGGAAGCCATTCCAGGAGGAACAAAATGATCAAGGTGACCAATCTGAGTAAGCGCATCGGCAAGGTTCAAGCCCTGGATGGCCTGAGTTTCAGCGCCGAAGACGGCATGATTACCGGCCTGCTCGGCCCCAACGGCGCCGGCAAGACCACCTGCCTGCGCACTGTATTTGGCCTGCTGAAACCGGACGAAGGCATAGCCGAAGTCGACGGCATAGATGTCGGCCGCAATCCTCTGGCGGCCAAGCAGCAACTGGGGTTGTTTCCGGATCCCTTCGGCCTCTATGAACGCCTGAGCCCGAGGGAATATATTCGTTTCTTCGCTGAACTCAGCGGCATGCCAAGTAAGGCCGCCAAGCAGGCAACCGCCGATGTGCTCGGCAAACTCAAGATGGACGATATTGCCGACCGCCACTGCAAGGGCTTTTCCCAGGGGCAGCGGATGAAGACGGCACTGGCTCAGGCCATAGTGCATCAACCGACCAATATTATTCTCGACGAACCCACCCGCGGGCTGGATGTAATGAGTACCCGGGTACTGCGGGAGCTGCTGTTGGATCTCAAACGCCAGGGCCACTGTGTGCTGTTCTCCAGCCATGTGATGCAGGAGGTCGCAGCCCTATGTGACAAGGTGATTGTCATGACCCAGGGACGCGTGGTAGCCGTTGGCAGCCCGGCCGATCTATGCCGTCAAACCGGTAAGGAGTCATTGGAAGATGCCTTTATACAACTGATAGGCACGGATGAGGGGATAGCCGCATGATGAGTCGACTCTTGACACTGGTTCGCAAGGAACTGCTGGATGCCGCCCGCGACAAGCGCTCTGTAATGGCCGGTCTCTACTATGCCATAGGCACGCCGCTGATCATGTGCGGTCTGTTTGTGGTGCTGATTGGTCAGCTCTCCAGCCCGGATGATCTGCAAATTCGCATAGACAACGCCGAACAGGCGCCGGATCTGGTGCGCTATCTCGGCCAGAAGGGGATCAATCAGGACAGCGGCGAGCAGGCAGGCGCTCTGATACTGCAGATAAGCGAGCAATATCGGGCGCAGATGGCCAAAGGCGAAAGGGCCGAGGTGATCCTGATAGCCGACAACTCGGATGAAAAGCTGCAGAAATCGATTCGCCGTCTGGAGCGGGCACTGCAAGGTTATTCCTCCGAAATGGGCAGCCTGCGCCTACTGGCCCGCGGCATAGACCCCAGGATAATGCAGCCGATTAAGGTGCAATTGCAGGATCAGGCCACGCCAGACTCCAAGGGCGGAATGATCCTCGGAATCGCCATCTTCACCATGATCTACTCGGTATTTATTTCCGGGATGAATCTGGCGATAGATACCAGTGCCGGCGAACGTGAACGCAACTCATTGGCGCTACTGCTGAGTCACCCTGTCACCCCGGGGCAATTGGTTATCTCCAAACTGCTGGCGGTAACTGTGTTTGCCATGCTGGGCTTGATGCTGATTTTGCTGATCTCCAAGTTTGCCTATCCCATGGTGCCCTGGCAGGAGCTCGGCTTCAGCATCAGTATCAGCGCCGAGTTTATTGCCCTGATGCTGTTGATAGGCTTGCCGGTCGCCCTGCTGGCCGCCAGCATGCAACTGTTTGTGTCCTTCCTGGCCAAGACCTTCAAGGAAGCCCAGTCCTATCTGACCATAGTGCTGTTCGTGCCCTTGGCCCTGGCAATGACCGCCAGTTACGACATAGCGCCGGACACCTTGCAGTGGTTGCCGGTTTCGGGGCAGCAACAGGCATTGATGGCCTTTATCAAGGGTAAGGAGTTGCCGCTGCTGCAGCTGTTGGTATCCAGCTTGCTGACGTTGGCTATAGCCGCAGCCCTGGTGCTGGGGCTGGAGCGCTCCCTCAAGAGCGAAAAGGTGGTGTTCGGCCTCTGATCCAAACCCCAAGGCCGCAAAAGAAAAGGCAAGCCGAGATTCAATGTTGGCTTGCCTTTCGATTGACGAAACCCCGAAACCCGCCCCCCGAAACCCAAGGGTATCGGCAGGATAAAAACCTGGGTGGCGCTTATTTCGCCTTGGGACGAAACGGCTTGATCACTGTCTCGTCGCATTCGAGGAAGGGGCCTTCCATCAAATCGATGCAGTAAGGAATCGCCGGGAATACCGCATCCAGGCACTCACGAATCGACTTGGGCTTACCCGGTAAGTTGACTATCAGGGTGTCGTCTCTCAGCCCGGCGGTTTGCCGTGACAGAATCGCCGTTGGAACAAACTTGAGTGACTCGGCGCGCATCAGCTCGCCAAAGCCAGGCATCATACGGTCGCACACGGCTTCGGTCGCCTCGGGCGTAACATCGCGCTTGGCCGGCCCTGTTCCCCCAGTGGTCACCACCAGACAACAGCCGTCTTCATCGGCCATCCGCTTGAGGGTGGCTTCAATCACCGCCCTCTCGTCCGGGATCACTTCATAAACACTTTCCCACTCACTGGTGAGATAAGCATTGAGAGTCTCTATGATCGCCTTACCGGAAATGTCTTCATAGACTCCGGCGCTGGCACGGTCACTAACGGTTACTATCCCGATTTTGGCTTTGGCCATGCTGTTCCCCTTGGCAAAAATGCTTGTGTTGCAGTGGCGCCTAACATACCACAATTAGGCTTTCCTGCCCCCATCAGCGGGAGCATTTTGTCGTCTCGGGGGCGGGAGTCTCAAGAGGCTTGGTTCTCAGCCTATGCCAGGCGCTCAATACCAGCAGATACAGGGTCGCCACCACAAACGCCAGCACAGTTCCCCAGGCAATGCCGAGCCGCGGATAGAGCCAGCTCACCGCAATCACATAACACATGAGTGACCCCAGGCCTCTGGGATAATGCTTGATAATGGTTTGCGCCTGCGGCGCACCATAGGCCAGATGAATGATCAACAAAAACGGATAAAGCGTAATGGGGAAAGCGGCCAGAATACCGGCCTGAGCCGGCGTCAGCAGTTTGGCCGCCGCCGTGACCAACAGCACTATTATGGCGGCTGCCGCAGCCCTAAGCAGCAATACCAGTGGGCTGAGGCGAACGGGCTTGGCTACTGTGGCATCCGGTATTTTGGCAAGCACCAAACCCACAAGCACAATCGCCAGCAGCAGCGCCAGGCTTCCGCCGAGGAGATTAAGATTCAACAGACTCAGAAGATAGCCACTGAGGCCAAAGGCCAGCAATCCCAGCCCTGATCCCAGCAGTGCCACTAACGGCAGTGGCCGCTCGCCGCCGAGACGAATACCCAGGGCATAACCACAAATCAGCAGCAACGAAGCGATAAAACCGGACAAGGCCGCGGTGGCACTGGCGGCAGCAAAGGGCTCACCCAATTCAATGCCGATAAAAAACAGCGCGATAGCCGTACCAAGCGGATAGCCGGACAAAATACCCGCCACTCTGGGGCTGACCCGCTCGGCCACCAGCGACAGGCCCACCACGGCTATGATGGCGGTCGCTATTTTGGCGAGTAACAGGCTATCCATTTCCCTTCTCCCGACACTAGAGCAGGCGCCTGGCCTGCCAATACTTTTGCTTCCAGTAGCTGTTATCCAGCGATGAGATCATCACCCCCTGACTGGTAGAGGCGTGCATAAACTCATTGTTGCCTATATAGATCCCCACATGGCGGCTACTCCAGCCAGTCTTGAAGAACAGAAGATCGCCCACCTTGAGCTGGCTTTTCTTGACCGCGAACCCCAGCTTGCGCTGTTCCTCCACTGTGCGCGGCAGCATGATGTCGCTCAATCGCCGGTAAGTCAGGCTGACAAAGCCCGAACAGTCGACACCTCGCTTGCTCATGCCTCCCAAACGATAGGGAACCCCATGCCATTCTCGCTGCATCGTCAGCAGCCGCTGCTGTGACAGGGGCGCTTGCTCAGAGCGCTTGGCTTCAGACTCAGTGCCGTCTTGGGGCCTAGCCACAGTAGCCGGAGCGGAAACAGGATCGGGACGACCGGAACAGCCACTCAGGGCGCCCAACAACAGGAATGTCGCCAATATCTGCCACAGCTGCATGCTCTTTCCAACTCAGATGCCATTGAAGAACCCCTAATGTGCAATAAGCCGCCGCTATTTGCAAAAATCTGTGGTTAACATTGAGTTTTCCTCGGCCAATAAAGCAGATATTTCAATTGAGCTAAGAGGTTTTCATTTAAACCGGCATGCCAAAGAGTCACAGCGACAAGAAAAAAAGAAAAGACAGGACAGCCATATCTTTTTAAAAAGAAAAGACGAAAGAAAAGACAGGACAGCCATATCTTTTTGATGTTTAGCACAGCTTTGACTAGGCTTTAGAAAAGACAGGACAGCCAAATCTTTTTGATGTTTCGCCCAGCCTTGACTAGGCTTTGAAATACCCATCAAAGCTCAGTCGAGGTTGGTTATGACCACCGCCCGTCGCCAGTTGA
>NZ_JBKORL010000059.1:0-2989 GCF_047314525.1 Shewanella sp. BJSY2023SW007
AAGTTGCATAAAAAAATCCGATGACATGGGGTCATCGGATTTTGATCCTTTCAGTGAGATCGTCAAGCGATCTGTCTTAACTGATCGGCATTAGCACAAAGCACAGCTTTACTTTAGTCAATATTTTAATATTGGAGCTAGGCCAACATAGGAGCGATTGCGTTGAAAACCCACCCTATAAGGGTGAATGACATCAGTAAAATCGTAAAAACGATGGCTAACAAGCGCCATTGCATCACCTGCTTAAGCAAAATAAATTCGGGGAAGCTGGCAGCAACTGTGGCCATACAAAAAGCCAATGTTGTCCCTATAGGAAGACCATTAATGATGAGGCTTTCCATGATAGGAATGACCCCTGTCGCATTGGAATAAAGCGGAATACCTATTAACACTGCAACAGGCACAGACCACCATTGACCATCACCCAAGTGAGTTTCAATCCAACCATCCGGAACAAACCCATGAAGTGCCGCGCCAAGCCCAACGCCGATAATGACCCATTTCCATACCCGAGAAAAAATCGCTTTGGTTTCGCTTTTGGCAAATTGATGTCGTTCCGATAATGTCATCAGGGGGGCCGATGCTTCTTGTTGATTATTAGATACAGCCGCCTGTATTTTCCCTCTTTCAAACGCCTTAGCTGCAAAGGACTGCAGCCAACGCTCAGCACGAACAGCATCCAGGAAAGCCCCTGCAAGTATACCCACAGACATACCTACACCCACATAAATCATCGTAAACTTCCACCCCAATAAGCTTACCAATAGTAGAATGGCAACCTCATTGATTAAGGGGGAAGTAATAAGAAATGCCATAGTGATCCCGACGGGAATGCCTGCGGAGGTAAAGCCTAGAAATACCGGAATGCTTGAACAAGAGCAAAAGGGGGTCACCGCACCAAAACTTGCTCCCAGAAAATAACCGACAAAGCGATTTTTACCCGCTAAATAATCCCGAACACGTTCAACATTAAGTGACGCTCTCACCAAAGCGATGACATAAATCATCAAGATCAGCAGTGCGAAAATCTTAGTGGTATCTTCAATAAAAAAGTGTATTGCATCTGCCAGCTTGGTCTCGGGAGGGATGCCTAACAATCCAAAAGTTATCCAAGTCGCCAGGTCAGAAAAGAGGTGCATCATTGTTTACCACCTTTGAGCTGTGGCTACATTATTAGGGAAGGTGCCACGAGGACTTATTCGCACCTTCCTTAGATGGAAAGCCGCAGAGGAAGCCGCTTATTCCGGCTTGGCTATGCTCTACACTGAAGATTCAATGTGTGCCAGCATTAACGCCTTGATCTCTGCAGGACTGGCAAGACGACCTGTCAACTTAACTTGTTCATCTATAACCAAAGCCGGAGTCGACATCACGCCGTACTCCATAATTTCTTCGACATCAGTAACTTTAACTAACTGATAATCAAGCTCTAAAGAATCTGCCACAGCAGAACAAGTTTCAGCCAGCTTTTGGCATTTAGAACAGCCAGATCCTAACACTTTGATTTTAAACATAATGCCACCTATCATTTGGTTATTTAGCCAAATGATAGGTAAGAAACCACTTCGGGAATGCGATCTACTTCTGAATTTGGTGATCCTGTAAACAATCAATACAATTGAGTGAATGAAGCAAACACGGCATAGCTAGATGATAGAAGATCTGCTTTCCGCGCTTTTCCATACCGACAATGCCCTTATTACGAAGTATGGATAGATGCTTGGAAACCGTTGAAAAATCAACATCAAGTGCCTCTACAAATTCACATACACATTTTTCGCCATCAGCAAGTTGTTCAACTATCCATAGACGCGTTGGATGTCCCAAGGCCTTGAAAATATCGGCTTTAGTTTTGGTTAGTTGTTCCACAAATTCTCTTCCACAACAAGAACACATTGTGTGCCATAGTGAATCGATAAACTCACTTTTTAGCAAGGGAGTTATGAAATAAAACGCGTCATTGCCAATGAAAAACCAGGGGACAGGGGCAATCCAAGCCCCATAAGACGAACTGGCGCTAGCCCTGGCACGCCAAAAAGGGGATGGCCGGAGAATAAAGCCAAACAGCAAAAAGAGGTTAACTTCCAGATATCGGAAGAGCTGGAGCTGCCCATCTACCCAAGGCCGCTGTCGCGGGCAATTGAAAATCTGCTGCACAACGCCATTCGCTACTGCCGTACCCAGGTAAATATCTGCGCCCAGGACAAGGGTCAATGGGTAGAGATAAGCATTACTGACGACGGCCCGGGTATAGAGGAATCTGAGTTGGAGGCTATTTTCAAGCCCACGGTGGCAATATCCAGGCAAGCAATCGCGCCCAAGGTGGGCTTGAGGTCGTCATCCATTTACCACGCGACTGAAACCTTCAGGCTCATACTCCAGACTGGGTTGGCGGCTTAGCCAGGCGGCAAACTGTTGCTTGGAGGGGCTACGCTTATCTGAGTGCCCCATCAGATGGATCAGCGCATAACTGAACTGGTAATAGAGCTGCGGGTCGTCGTGGGCCTTGCAGGCATCGTCGGTATTGATCATGGCGCCACGCAAATAACTCATCACCAGCTCGACCCGATCGAATCCTGGCACCTCTCCCACAGCGGAAATGGTCTTGGCATTCCACTGCATATATTCATCGAAACGTCTTTCACAACCATGCCGATAAAACTCGGTCGCCAACAACAACAGAGCTTGATTTGGCATTATCCGCTCAATGACAAATTTATTTGTCGACAATACTTCATAGAGCCGCTGACAATGATGAAATATAAACCTTTCCAGAGGGTCTTTATATTGTATTTCATCCTGTTTAGCCTGTTGTAGCCAATACTCATATTCACTGCAAGCTACTGCCACCATGAGATCGGCCTCTGTAGTGAAATGATTATATACTGTGCCTTCGCGAATTCAACTCCGAAGTGCACCACTCGCTAAATTAGGCTGCCTTGCGTAATTCATTGAATACCGCAATAGGTTGCCTGAAGCCGAGGCACTT
>NZ_JBKORL010000060.1:0-5984 GCF_047314525.1 Shewanella sp. BJSY2023SW007
GGATAGAGCCTATCCACGTGCGTTAAAAATGAGTAAAAACAAGTATCCCATTAAGCCTAAGAAAAATGCCGTTCACACTAAGTGAACGGCATTAGTCCCGTGGGCTGGTATCGTCATCTTCGGACAACTACGAGTGGTTGATGAAATCCAAACAGTTTATTGAAGAGAAGGGGGTTAGCTTTCCACCGCTTTCACCGAAAGAAGTTCGGGCAATATGGGCTAAGGAAGGCAAACCCGGTTACTGATTGTTGTTGTAATCAAGGATGTTGTTGAATGTCAGGGAATGCACAATCCATGCTTATGCACCAGATCATCAGTGGCAGGCAAAGCCATTATTGCTATGCCTTGATAGAGCCATTTGATATCGCCGGGTTTGATGAGCAATGGTCAGTTTTAAGTACTGCCCCGGGAGCACAGTGGCGCAGCCTTCCCATTGCATCGCTGGCCTCGGCACCGGGGTTGCAGCCTTTGTTGTTAAGGCTCAGTGATGGTAGCCCCTGTGAGACCCTGATGCTCTGGTTGCTGCAACAACCAGGGGCAGAGCAGCGGTGCATCTTGTTCACCACCTGGTTTGATTGGCAACAAGTCATTGCTTTTTGGTTGCAGCGAACTGAGGCTCTTTATCCTCAGGGCATAGTCGCTCCATTTAACAGTTTTTCGGCTCCCATACTGTCATTGCTGTGGCAAACCCTGGGCGATGAACAGCAACAGAGTTTTGTCGCTGGTTTGGAAGGCCTCTATTTGCCTGAAGGCGCAGCTTGGAGACTGTTGGCAATCGGAAACCAAGTGGCTGAACCCGCTTTTGAGCAAATACAACTCAGTGAACAGCAATATGAGCTTTTGACGCGCGAGAGTCGGCGTGAACTGCAAAGTCAGCAACTGTTTTTAAGGCTACAGCCTTATCACAGGAGAGAATTTTCGCCGGCGGATATCAGAGCCGTCTATTTCGATACCTTGCAACGGGTACAACAGCAGTTTGCTGATGCAGATGCCAGGAGTTGTGAAATCATGGCACAGCGCAGGTTCGTCTGGGGGAAAGATTACTTTATCCATCCTGTGTTTTTGGCCTTGTGTACGGATGGTGATTATCGAAAGGCGCTGAGACGTTTTCAGCAAAAAGTATGCAATGATGCGGCGCTCGGTCGCGATATGGATTTTCATGATTGGTTGCCTCCATTGGAGCAATAGCCAGAGGACAGGGATGTGGTAGCAATAGCAGCATTAGAGCAACAACAACTCGATGAACAGCAATGGCGGCAGCTATTGGTCACTGGCTCGGTGTTTTTGCTGGCAGATCCAACACTCAATGAAGCGGTGAGAGGTATAGCTGAATCACAGCTTCCTGAAACTCCCGAGTTCAACCGGCTCTATTGGGGGGAACTGGGAAGGCTGCACGCATCATTGTCCCCGTGTCTTATCCGGGCTCATGGCAGTAATTGGGCCGAGTTGCAGCAAAAAATATGCAGCCAGCCCGGTTGGGGAATGGCCTGGGTGCTGGAAGGCGATATGCAGGCCTACACGCCACTTCAGCAACTGCAACTATTGGTACATCACTTGCGCAGTTGGACCTGGATAGCAGACGGTGATGACACCCAGTTATTACGCATTGCCGACTGGAAGGTAACGGAAACCTTGCTGAGTGCCAGTTCGGTTGAAGAAGCCGTTGACTTTTTGGGTCCGGCGGCGGCCTTGGTGACGATTAACGCCGATGGGATCACGCGCTGGCAACCCAAACAGGGTTCACAGTGGCAGTTAGCGCAGCAAAGCACACCCAGAGTGTTGACTGACCCCCAGTATCAGGCGCTGCGTCAGATGGCTGAAGCCATCACTTATCGTGACTACATGACGCACCTGCAACAACATCATCCCGTGACCAGACAATGGTCCACAGACGACTGCCTCAGTTTTATCTCAAAGCATGTTAATCAGGCCCAGCAGCACGGATTCAGTGGCAAGCAGCAGCAGATAAAGTTTCTCACGCTCGCGTGCCTGTTTGGCGATGATTTTTGGCAGTTGCCCTGGGCGAAATCTATCCTCGATGCTCCAAGACAAGGCGCTGAAGACAGGATGTACAAGCTATTTCGCGCAGCAGAGGCCGAATTGGATAAGGAAGTCGCATCATGAGTCAGAATCGCAAGGCAGAGTTGATCTCCAGTGAAGTTGCTGCAGAGCAGAACTTCACCACAGATAATATCTTGCGCGGCAGTTGCGTCGAGTGCGGTTGCACGGCACTGATATTTTATCACTACGATGATGGTCAACCTGTGCCCGAAGCCCCTTTCATACTGACTGACAGTAATAACAAAAAGCTTGAAGGCAAGACAGACAAGAAAGGGCTCTGCCTGATTGAAGAAATGCCCTGTGGCGCTTTCGAACTGCTGCTTGATGAAGGGAGCGATGAGTTTCGCCCCAAAGAAACCGAAGAGAATAACCCGGTTTTACAGGTTAAGAGCGAATATGCTGCCATTGCCGGAGAGTATTTCACTCTGTTCACGCTGCTGCGAAACAAAGGCTTCATTGAATATGACGCTGATGACAGCAGTGAGCGTCATATTGATATTGATGACACCAGTCTGTTTTTGAATGTACCGGATGAATATGAACCCGCCTACGAGCGCTTCTGGGAATTAAACGACCGAATTAATCGTGGCTCGATGGGATTGCGCGAGGCCATTTATAAAATTCATGTCAGTCTTCCTGCCGAAGTGGTCAGCAAGGCCGGGGACAACAGCGCTATTTTATTGTTCTGTGAAATTGCGCTGGGCTTCATCCCTGTAGTCGGTCAGGCGATGGATATCTACGACCTCGGTGAATGGGGCTGGCAGACATACACTCAGGCAGCGCTAAGAAGCGATCCCATGCACTGGGCCATTGGTGGTCTGGTACTGGTTGGGTTTGTTCCCGGTGTTGGTGATGCTCTGAAAAAGTCCGGTAAAGCCATTATTGAAGCTCTGGCCAAAAACAGTCCGGAAGCGATCCAAGCCGGCATCAAGATGTTGCGTGGTTTATCCAACGGAAACCTGGTGAAGTTTCTCAATAGCTTTGCTGACAAAATCAAAGATGCCGGTGCCAAGGCATTGGAACTGCTGCAACAGATTATCGACGGACTCAAGCTGGCCTTGGTCAATGGCGGCCATTGGATCCTCAGGTTGATGAAAGAGGCATTTGGTTCGCTTATTGACATCATGGTATCCATGGCCGGCAAGCTCAAAGAGATGCTGGACTGGGTCTGCAACAAGGTAAAAGAATTTATTGGCAAGGTGGTTACTCGCCTGACCGGAACTCCCAGACCTAAAAATACCGAGCATCCAGAAGTGGATTTGAATGCCGGGAAAGACGCTCAAATCCGGGATATGAGTGGGCCCACGGCTGAAGTGGATGCCAGTAACCAGGCATTGCCAGGCGCCAAGGGCAAATGCACCAATGGTTGCCCCATCGATATGGCTACCGGCCATGTGGTTGACTGGCGCACAGATTTCAGTTTGCCGGGAATATTGGCGCTAGGGCTTAAGCGTTTCTATCACTCAGGACCTGATGTCGAACCCGGTATGTTGGGAAGACGCTGGCGCGCGGATTGGGATATGAGCCTGGTGTTAAGTGGTGATCAGGCCACTTTTACTGACGGTGAGTATAACCAGGCGCTGTTTGTCATCCCTGAAGAAGGCGCCGCTCATCGGGCGGCTCATATGCCACAGTGGCGGTTATGCCGCATCGACGGGCTGTTGGTGATGCGCCATTTAAGCGGCATTGACTACACCTTCAATCATGCTTTGGGCAACAAGCTGATGCTGACAGCCATCAGCGATCAGAGCGGTAACCGCCATCATTTTGTTTATGACCGCGGCCAACTGAAAGGGATTTTGCTCAGTGACGGTCGGCGTATCAAGGTGAATGGTAGCCGGCGACGTATTGAACGCCTTGAGTTGCAGACAGCCGATGGCAAGGCGCTGAAAACCTTGGTGGCCTATGAGTACAACGACAAAGGATATCTGACATCATGCCGGGCCGATCCGGGCCACAGCTTTGACTACCAATACTCGGATGAGGGCTGGTTGCTGCGCTGGCAGGACATGAGCTGCACCTGGGTTGAACATGACTATGACAGTCAGGGGCGGGCCATTCGCTCCAGAGGCGCTGACAAGCGCTTTTGTGACGCGTTGCATTACGATGATGATAACCGGATTGTCTATTACCGTAGTCCGCTGGATGGTATCAAAATCTATCACAGGGATGAGCGCAACAATATTATTCGTGTTGTGTTGCCCAATGGCGATACCACCTACAACGAATGGCAGGACAACCAACTGGTATCCCAACGCAATCAGTTGGGAGAGCAACAGGCGTTCAAGCGTGACGAGTGGGGGCAACTTGCCGAGCTGACCCAGGCGGACGGCAGTCAGCTTAAGTGGCAGTATGATGAAGCCGGCAGGTTGCTTAGCTTCACCAATGAATTGGGTGCCAGTTGGCAGCATGAGTACGATAGCCGCGGCAATCTGCTGTCGGTGCTTGACCCCTTGGGCCACAGCCGTTACTGGCAGTACAACTCCAAGGGGCAAATGGCCTGGGCGATCGATGCTGATGGCGAGCAGACCGGCTTTGGTTATGACAAGGTGTCAGGCCTGCCCTGCGAAGTCATTTTGCCCGGCGTTGAACCGCTAAAACTGGAATATGACAATCTGGGGCGGATAAGCCGGGTGCTTCAAGGGATCCAGTGTCACAAGTATACTTATTTGGGGCAAAGTGCCCTGGTCACTGGGGTGGTGGACAGCCAAGGCAAACGCCAGCACTTCGAATATGATACCGAAGGCAATCTGGTCAAAGCGACTGATGCCAATGGCAACAGCCAGCAATATCGTTACGGTGCGTTTGACCTGTTGCAAGCCAGTATCGATCCTTTAGGCCATGAACTGCAGCTGTTCTATAACGGAGAATGCCAGTTTGCCGGCATTGCCAACAGCAAAGGTGAGCAGTGGCGATATCACTACAATTCCAGCGGTCAAATTGTTGAAGAGCGTCACCTTGATGGTCGTCGTAACCGCTTCGATTACGATAAGGCCGGCCGGGTAATATGCAAAACCCAGGCTGATGGCAGCAGCATTCATTTCTTCTACGATATCTGTGGCCGTTTGCTGCAAAAGCAAACCCGTAACTCGCAGCAAATGGTGATGAACAATAGCCATTTTGAATACGACGGGGCCGGTCAACTGCTTAAAGGCCGTAATGCCGTGTCTGAGCTGGCGTTTAGCTATGATGCGCTTGGCAGGCTGATTGCTGAAACGCAAAATGGCCAATCGATTGAGTATCAATACACTGCCGCGGGTCGTCCAATTCGTGCCAATGGCTTATTGCTTGAGCAACTGCAGACATGGCAACACGGCCGTTTGGCAACGATTGCCGCTTCTGGGTTTGAGCCGCTGACACTGGCATACGACCGTTATGGCCGGGAAACCAGTCGCAGTAACCAGGCTGGATTCTGCCTGCGACAGGAGTACACCCCGGAGGGACTGCTCAAACGTCAGCACCTGGATGCCTGGAGCCCACAGGGGACAGAGCAGCAACTACCTGGCCGCTTTGGTGGCATTGCCCGCAGTTATGAATATGACGCTCTGAGCCGGATCACCGCCATCGAAGACGGTCACTGGGGCCGCAGTGAATTTACCCAAAATGCCCTTGGGCAAATCGTGGCAGAAAAACGCACCAGCGCCTGGCATACACGCAGTGAGCGGCGCCAATTCAGCTATGACTCCGAACTCCAACTGACGGCCATAGCCTCTTGGGCTGAGGATGGGCAAAACAAAGACCAGCTTAGCAACAGTTCCCCGAATAGCACTTCAAATAGCCGGATTATCGACTTCGCCAAAAAGCGCCAGGAAAAGGCACTGGAATATCAGCAAGCCGGGCGGGTAGTGCGTCAGGGAGACAATGTTTTCCGCTACGATGCCAATGGCCGTATGGTCGAGAAAACCCTGAAACGTGATGGTTTC
>NZ_JBKORL010000061.1:0-16669 GCF_047314525.1 Shewanella sp. BJSY2023SW007
TGAATAGACATAAAAAATCGGAAACCTACAAACAGGTTTCCGATTGTCTCTCATCAGAAGGATCGGTCAACCGATCCTTATCTGATCTACATTGCAGCCAAAGCCGGGCTTGTTAATTTGCACTTTTCTTACTCAAACCCAGCTCTCACAACACGATCCCTTTTTACGAGTTTTCAACTCCGGGCCTCGTCCATTCAGAATCTGGATGATGGCAACTCAGGGCGCCAGCGCTTCACGGGTAAATTCCGAGTGGTCACACTCGGGGCAGTCGGGAATAACGCCGGGGAACTCAAAGTCCATCTCATGGCCGCAGTTGCTGCAGACCATTTTGCCCTGACTGACGATATCGCCGCTCTGATAATAACCATGGTGTTTGAACTCATGGGCCAGTTCGTGCCACTCCACCTGGCTGCGGTCGCTGATTTCGCCCAGCCAGTGCCAGAGGGTGTTTTCCAGCGTCAGCATAGTGGGGCTGTAACTGATGTCATCTTCCGTTTGGCTCTGAATATAGCTGGCGATATCCCGCTTGAGGAATTCCTCGACCAGAGACAGCTCGGCCTCACCGGCCTGCTGCTTGATAGCCAAATACTCTTTCCCTTCCTTGATAGAATTAAATAAGCTCTTCACTGTCAATGAGTTATCTTGGTCATACTGTTGTTTGACTCTGTCAATCAAGGCCTGATACAGCGCCAGTAACTCCGTACTTCTCTCACTCATGGCCAATACTCCTTTAAGACGAACCTTTCTTAATGACTCACTTCTGGTTTATTCTATGCAGATCTAAACGGCGCAGTATAGCGCGCATGTCAAAATAATGGGCGGCATTGCCGAAAAACCTGATGCAAGAGCAATATAATCCCTCAGAAATCGAAGCCAAAGTGCAAACGCACTGGGCAGAAAAGAAAACTTTTGAAGTCACCGAAGATCCGAGTAAAGAGAAGTTCTACTGCCTCTCTATGTTCCCCTATCCTTCAGGTCGGCTGCATATGGGACACGTGCGTAACTACACCATAGGTGACGTAGTTTCCCGTTTCCAGCGTCTGCAGGGTAAAAATGTGCTTCAGCCCATCGGCTGGGATGCCTTCGGTCTACCGGCAGAAAATGCCGCGATCAAGAACGCTACTGCGCCGGCGCCTTGGACCTATGAAAACATAGATTACATGAAGAACCAGCTGAAAATGCTGGGTTTTGGCTACGACTGGAGCCGTGAAATTGCCACCTGTACCCCGGAATACTATCGCTGGGAACAGTGGTTCTTCACCAAACTGTATGAAAAAGGCTTGGTGTACAAGAAGACCTCTTCGGTCAACTGGTGCCCCAATGACCAGACTGTACTGGCCAACGAACAGGTTATCGATGGTTGCTGCTGGCGCTGCGACACTGTGGTTGAGCAGAAAGAGATCCCTCAGTGGTTTATCAAGATCACTCAGTACGCCGAAGAGCTGCTGAATGATATCGATACCCTCGAAGGTTGGCCTGAGCAGGTCAAGACCATGCAGCGTAACTGGATTGGTCGCTCCGAAGGGGTCGAGATGACCTTCAAGGTGGCCGGTTCCGACGATAGCTTCGACATCTACACCACACGCCCGGATACTGTGATGGGCGTGACCTATGTGGCCATTGCCGCCGGTCACCCGCTGGCCGAGAAAGCCGCCGCCAACAACCCGGCGCTGGCAGCCTTTGTTGAAGAGTGCAAGCAGAGCACCGCCTCCGAGGCCGAGCTGGCCACCATGGAGAAAAAAGGTGTCGATACCGGCCTCAAGGCAATCCACCCGCTGACAGGCGAAGAAGTCCCGGTTTGGGCCGCCAACTTTGTCCTGATGAACTATGGTACCGGCGCCGTGATGTCGGTTCCCGGCCACGACCAGCGTGACTATGAGTTCGCCACCAAGTATGGCCTGGCTATCAAAGGCGTGATTAAGCCTGCCGATGGCGAGCTGGATATCTCTGAAGCCGCTTACACTGAAAAAGGCATACTGTTCAACTCAGGTGACTCATTTCCAGAGCTGGATGGTCTGGACTTTGAAGCCGCCTTCAACGCCATCGCCGACAAGCTGAGTGCCGAAGGCAAAGGCAAGCGCCAGGTTAATTTCCGTCTGCGCGACTGGGGCGTCAGCCGCCAGCGCTACTGGGGCGCACCTATCCCTATGGTGACTCTGGAAGACGGCACTGTGATGCCGACACCTGAAGAACAACTGCCGGTCATTCTGCCGGAAGACGTGGTCATGGATGGGGTCCAAAGCCCAATCAAGGCCGACAAAGAGTGGGCCAAAACCACAGTCAACGGCCAAAATGCCCTGCGCGAAACCGACACCTTCGACACCTTTATGGAGTCCAGCTGGTACTATGCCCGCTACTGCTCGCCCAAGGCAGATCAGATGCTGGATCCAGCCAAGGCCGACTACTGGCTGCCGGTAGATCAATACATAGGCGGTATCGAACACGCCTGTATGCACCTGTTGTACTTCCGTTTCTTCCACAAACTGTTGCGTGATGCCGGTTTGGTTAACTCCAATGAACCTGCCAAGCGTCTGTTGACTCAAGGCATGGTACTGGCCGATGCCTTCTACTACAGCAACGAGAAAGGCGCCCGCGTTTGGGTATCGCCATTGGAAGTGACCGTGGTTGAGAAAGACGACAAGGGTCGGATCCTCAAGGCGGTGGACAGCGAAGGCCATGAACTGACTTACACCGGCATGAGCAAGATGTCCAAGTCGAAGAACAACGGCATCGACCCGCAAGTGATGGTGGAGAAGTACGGCGCAGATACTGTGCGACTGTTCATGATGTTTGCCGCACCACCGGAGCTGACATTGGAATGGCAGGAGTCAGGCGTGGAGGGTGCCCACCGCTTTATCAAGCGTCTGTGGAAACTGGCCCACGACCATATATCCAAGGGCGCGGCTCCAGCGCTGGATATCGTGGCACTGACCGGCGAGCAGAAAGCGCTGCGCCGCGAACTGCACAAGACCATCGCCAAGGTGACCGACGATATCGGCCGCCGTCAGATGTTCAACACCGCCATTGCTGCTGTGATGGAACTGATGAATGCGCTGCAAAAGGCTCCACAGGAAACCGAGCAGGACAGAGCCCTGATGGCCGAAGCCCTGTCGGCCATTGTGCGTCTCTTGTACCCCATCACCCCACACCTGAGCTTCAACCTGTGGCAGGAGCTGGGCATGGAAGGCGATATCGAGTCAGCCAGTTGGCCTGAAACCGACGAATCTGCACTGGTCGAAGACAGCAAGCTTATCGTGGTGCAGGTCAACGGTAAGCTCAGAGCCAAGATCACTGTGGCAGCCGATGCTGCCAAGGAAGAGGTCGAAGCCCTGGGTCTGGCCGATGAGCAGGTGATGAAGCACACCGAAGGCAAGACCATCCGCAAGGTGATCTATGTTCCCGGTAAACTGCTGAACATAGTCGCCAACTGAGAAAAAACAGGACATCCATGCTGAAACTATCTTTAAGCGTGAAGCAGTTGATGTTCGCCCTGCTGGCACTGGTCGTTATCACCAGTGCCGGTTGCGGCTTTCAACTTCAGGGAAGTTATTCCATTCCGCCCGAGCTCAGCAAGCTGAGCCTGGAGAGCAGCGACAAATACAGCGAGCTGAGCCGCCTGGTGCGTGAACGCCTGCGTCTCAACAATGTCGGCATAGAGGAACCCGCCAAGGGCATTCCCCGGCTGGTGTTGCTGAGCGACACTCTGGAGCGCTCAACCTTGTCGCTCTACCCCACAGGCAACGTCGCCGAATATGAACTCATCTACCATGTGCGTTTTGCCGTGTCTCTGCCGGGCAAGGAAGCACAACCTTTCGATGTGGAAATCCGCCGCGATTATCTCGACGATCCCCGCACCGCGCTGGCCAAGAGCCGGGAGATGGAGTTGCTGGTCAAAGAGATGCGCATTCAGGCCGCCGATAACATCATCCAGACTCTGGCCGCCATCGAGGTGAACTGATGCGGGTCTATCCAGATCAGTTACACCGGCAGTTGTCGCCGCTGAAATCCTGCTACCTGCTGCTGGGCGACGATCCCTATCTGCTGGACAGCAGCAAGCGGCAAATCCTGGCTGCCGCCCGCAGCCAAGGCTTTGAAGAAAGGTTACAGCTGACTCAGGAAGCCAACTTCAACTGGCAGGATCTCGCCAACGAATGGCACGCCATGAGCCTGTTTGCCAGTCGCAGAATCATAGAGCTCAACCTGCCCCAGGCCAAGCCGGGTGCAGATGGCGGCGCCATGCTGCAAAGCCTTATTGCCGAACAAAACCCGGATATCTTGCTTATCATCGACGGCCCCAAGCTTGGCCGCGATCAGCAAAACAGCAAATGGTTCAAAACCCTGGACAGTCAAGGTCTTTATGTTCCTTGCGCCACCCCCGAAGGGGCTCAGTTTCAGCGCTGGCTCGACGGCCGTATTCAATACTATCGGCTCAATCTCAAAAACGATGCCAGAGCCATGCTGTATGCCCTCTACGAAGGCAATCTGCTGGCGGCCGATCAGGCGATGCAACTGCTGCAACTGCTGGCCGGAGCCCGTCCTGTGGACAGCGAAGAGCTGAGCCGCTACTTCGAAGACCAATCCCGCTTCAGCGTATTCCAATTGACCGATGCCCTGCTGGCCAACCAACAGGATAAGGCCCAACATATCCTTGCCCAGCTCAAGGCCGAAGAAACCGCCATGCCCATTATCCATTGGGCGCTGCAAAAGGAGCTGACCTTGCTGCTGACGCTGCAATCGGCCCGCAGTCAGGGCGAGAGCCTCAATAGCCTGTTCGGCAAGCATAGAATTTGGGACAAGCGCAAGCCGCTCTATCAGGGCGCCCTCACCCGGCTGAGCCTGGAAGCCATAGAGTCCATGCTGGCTATCGCCTCCAAGTTGGAGCTGGCACTGAAACAGCAAGGCCAGGAAAACTGGACCGGCCTTTCCCATCTGTGTTTGCTGTTCGATCCCAAGGCGGCGCGCCACCTTGGCCATATTGAGTTCGACTGAGGAGACAGGATGCGTATCGGGCTGATGGGCGGTACTTTCGACCCAGTTCACTATGGTCACCTCAAACCCGCAGCCGAAGTCAAAGCCCGGCTAGAGCTGGATAAGCTCTGGTTGCTGCCGAACCATATTCCGCCGCACAAGGCCAAGGCCACCGCCAGCAGCGAGCAGCGCCTGGCCATGCTTAAACTGGCCTGCGACGAGTTCCCCGATATGGACATTTGCGATATCGAGCTCAAGCGCAATGCCCCCTCCTATAGCGTCGCGACGCTGGAAGCGCTGCAGCAGGCTTTCCCAGGCGCCGAATTTCAATTCATCATGGGTACAGATTCCTTGCTGTCGCTGCCGAGCTGGCATCAATGGCAGCGGCTGTTTTCTCTGTGTAACCTGGTGGTTTGCCAGCGCCCGGACTGGCACCTGCCAAAGGACGCCGAAATCCAAACCGAACTGGCCCAAAGAGGCTGCTCGGTCACCCAGGCCTTGGCGGCAAGAGTCTGTGACGATGCAAATGGCAATGGCAGTAGCGGTGGCATTGAAAAAGCACAATACGGCAAAATCATCAGCCTCTCGGTCAAGCCGCAGCCTTTCTCCTCCACGGCCATTCGCCGCGCCATCGCTGCCGGAGACATAAATGCCTGCCGCGCCGCCATGCCCAAAGCCGTGCTCGAGTATATAGTCGCAAACCGCCTCTATCTTGGCGGTTAACTGCGGTGGATGGACGATAAATGCTATGGGACTTGCCCGCCAGCGCTGATATACTACTGCGCTTGATCAAAAACATGAGAGGATCTTCAGCGTGCAAGGCACAGAACTGAAACAATTTGTTGTCGACAAGGTCGATGATCTCAAGGCTCGGGACATAGTCGTGCTGGATGTCAGCAAAAAGTCCAACGTGACCGACTTTATGGTTATCTGCTCAGGCACATCCAAGACCCATGTTCGCGCCATTGCTGAAAATGTGGTTGCCGAAGCCAAGCAAGCCGGCATGCAACCTCAGGGCGTAGAAGGCCGCGACAGCAGCGACTGGGTTCTGGTGGATCTGGGTGATGTGATTCTGCATGTGATGCAGGAGCAAACCCGCGAACATTACCAGTTGGAAAAACTCTGGTCTGACGCCAACGCCTGATGAAACTGCAACTCGTCGCCGTAGGCACCAAAATGCCGGACTGGGTCAGCAAGGGTTTCGCCGAGTACCAGCGCCGCTTCCCCAGGGACATGGCGCTGGAGCTGGTTGAAATTCCCGCCGGCAAGCGGGGCAAGAATGCCGATATCGCCCGTATTCTGCAAAAAGAGGGCGAAGCCATGTTGGCCGCGATCCCCAAGGGCAACCATATCGTCACTCTGGATCTGCCGGGCAGGAACTGGACAACTCCGGAACTCGCCTCTGCCATGGAGAAATGGCAGCTCGATGGCCGGGATGTCAGCCTGCTGATTGGTGGCCCGGAAGGCTTGGCTCCCGCCTGTAAACAAGCCGCCAGCCAAAGCTGGTGTCTGTCGGCCCTGACCCTGCCCCACCCCTTGGTGAGAGTCGTGGTGGCCGAGAGTCTTTACCGGGCCTGGAGCATCAACAACAATCATCCCTACCACAGGGAATAAGGCGCCCAAGAGCCACTTGCATTAGCTGACTTTGCATTAACAGTTTGAGCCGGAGAGAATCCATTGCCGCGTAGAAAGCGAATAACCATGCATGATCACGCCGCCGAGGCGGCACTGTTCAAACGCCGGGCGCTGTTTACCTTTGTCTGCGTGGTCGCTTTGCTTAGCCTGTTGCTCGGCAACCTCTACTATCTGCAGGTGGTGTCTTTCAAAGACTACGAAACCCGCTCCAATGATAACCGTATCCGAGTGGTACCGCTGGCACCCAGCCGCGGCCTGATCTATGACCGCAACGGCAAGCTGCTGGCAGAGAACCTGCCCTTCTACACCCTGGAAGTGATCCCGGAGAAGGTGAAGAACATGCAGCAGACGCTGGATGAACTCTCAACCGTTATCGACCTCAGTCAGGATGAGCGCGACAGCTTCACCGAGTCACTGAAATATCACCGTCGCTTCAAGCCCTTGCCGCTCAAGACCCGGCTGACGGAAGATGAGGTGGCCCTATTCAGTGTTAACCAACACAAGTTCGATGGTTTCTATGTTGATGCCGGTCTTAAACGCCACTACCCCTACAGCAGCCTGCTAACCCATGTGCTGGGCTATGTCGGCAAAATCAACTCCAAGGACAGAGACGCACTGGAACGCTCCGGCAGTTGGAAGAACTATGCCGCCACCAAGGACATAGGCAAACAGGGGATAGAAAAATTCTATGAGAGCCTGCTCCACGGCCTGCCCGGGCATTTGGAGGAAGAGGTCAATAACCTGGGGCGCAGTGTTCGCACCCTCAAAGTGACCCAGCCCGAGCCAGGACAGGATATCTACCTGACACTGGATCTGCAGCTGCAGCAAAAAGCCACTGAACTCTTGGATGGCCGCCGCGGCTCAATCGTGGCAATAGACCCAAGAGACGGCGGTATTCTGGCCATGGTCTCCAGCCCTAGCTATGACCCGAACCAGTTTGTGCACGGGATCAGTTCCAAGGCCTACAGCGAGCTGCTCAACAGCCGCTCGCGCCCCTTGATTAACCGCGCAACCCAAGGGCAATATGCTCCGGCCTCCACGGTCAAACCACATCTGGCACTCCTGGGGCTGGAAGATCAAACCATTAGCGAGAAGACCCGCATCTGGGATCCCGGCTTTTGGCAGATCCCTGGGGTCGACCGTAAATATCGCGACTGGAAACGCTGGGGCCACGGCTGGGTGGATGTCTATGACTCTATAGTCAACTCCTGCGATACCTTTTATTACGACATGGCCTACAAGGTGGGCATCGACAAGATTTCCGGCTTTATGGATCAATTCGGCTTCGGTCAGAATACCGGGGTGGATATCTTCGAAGAGTCTGCCGGGGTAATGCCATCGAGAGACTGGAAACGCCTCAAGTACAACCAACCCTGGTACATAGGCGACACCATCTCGGTCGGGATTGGCCAGGGTTACTGGACCACCACGCCATTGCAACTGGCCAATGCCACAGCCATTTTGGCCAACCGCGGCAAGCGTTTTACCCCGCACCTACTCAAGGCCATCAAGGACAACACAGCCCGCATTGAGACGCCGGTAGATGAAAGGCCGCCGATAGTGCTGAAAAACAAAAACAACTGGGAGATCATCAACGAGGCGATGCGCCGCACCGCGCAGAAGAGTCGCTTCACTGATGCCAGTTATACCGCAGCGATGAAGACAGGTACCGCCCAGGTCTTCAGCGTTGCCGAAGATGAGAAGTATGATGCGGACACCATTGACGAGCATCTGCGCGACAACGCGCTGATCATTGCCTATGCCCCCTACGAAAATCCGAAAATAGTGCTGGCGGTGGTACTGGAAAACGCCGGTTGGGGCGGCGCCAACGCCGGGCCGGTTGCCCGGGCCATGCTGGACGAATATCTGCTACGGGATACCTGGGAGTTGAAACATGAGCCACAGCCGTAAACCCAATATCTGGCAGAAGATGCATATCGATCTGCCGTTGCTGCTCGGCATCCTGGGCCTGATGGGCTTTGGCCTGTTCGTCATCTATTCTGCCAGCGGCGAAGACCTGGCCATGATGGAGCGGCAGCTGTTCCGCATGGGGTTGTCTCTCGGACTCATGCTGATTCTTGCCCAGATTAACCCCGAGGTATTTCGCCGCTGGGCACTGCCCATCTATATTGCCGGGGTCGCGCTGCTGCTGGGGGTACATTTCTTCGGTGAGATCAACAAGGGCGCCCAACGCTGGCTCAACCTGGGCTTTATGGAGTTTCAGCCGTCTGAACTGATGAAACTGGCCTTCCCGATCACCATGGCCTGGTTTATCTCCAAGTTTCCTTTGCCGCCGAAGAAGCGTTATCTGGCCGGTGCCGGGGTGATTTTGCTGATCCCTACTCTGCTTATCGCCAAACAGCCGGATCTCGGCACCTCAATTCTAGTGGCCGCTTCGGGGATTTTTGTACTGTTTCTCTCCGGCATGAGCTGGGCCATTGTCGGCGGTTTTATCGCCGCCGTGTTGGCGCTGCTGCCGATTCTATGGTTCTTTTTGATGCACGACTACCAGCGCAATCGGGTGATGACCTTGCTGGATCCCGAGGCCGATCCACTCGGTACCGGCTACCACATCATTCAGTCCAAAATTGCCATAGGTTCAGGCGGACTCTGGGGCAAGGGCTGGCTCGATGGTACTCAGTCGCAACTGGAGTTTTTGCCGGAGCGTCATACCGACTTTATCTTCGCCGTGATCGGCGAGGAGTTTGGCCTCATCGGCAGTTTGCTGCTGTTGGCGCTCTATCTCTATGTGATCGGCCGCGGCCTGGTGATCGCCTCCAGAGCCCAAACCAGTTTTGCCCGCTTGCTGGCCGGCTCGCTGACACTCACCTTCTTCGTTTATGTGTTTGTGAATATCGGCATGGTGTCCGGTATTTTACCCGTGGTGGGAGTCCCGCTGCCGCTGATAAGTTATGGCGGCACCTCTATGCTGACATTGATGGCCGCTTTTGGCATTCTAATGAGTATTCACACCCATAGACGCTTCATCGACAGATAGGAACGCCTTAGATGCCGACATTCAAAAAGCTGCTCGCCCCACTGGGCCTGCTGCTGAGTCTCAACCTCAGCGCCTGTGCCACCGCCGAGGTGCCCACTTCCGAGCAGCTCAAACAGGATTTTATCAAACAGCAACAAAGCCAAGGCTTTAGCCAGCAAGAAGTCGAAAGCTTTCTCGCCTCGGCCCAAAAAAACCAGGCGGTATTGGACGCAATTTCCAGCCCTTGGGAGGCTAAACCCTGGCATCAGTACTACCCCATTTTTCTGACCGAAAAGCGCCTCGAAGCCGGGCTGAGTTTCTGGCAACAGCACGAACAGAGCATAGCGCGCGCCGCCAAGACCTACGGCGTGGATCCGCAAATCATAGTCGCCATTATCGGTATTGAAACCTTCTACGGCGGTTACATGGGCAAGTACCCTGTGATCGATGCCCTCTATACCCTGGGGTTCTACTACCCGCCACGGGCGACTTTCTTTCGCGGCGAGTTTGCCAGACTGATGACGCTGCTTAAAGAGGAGCAACTCGATAAGGAAACCCTCCTGGGCTCCTACGCCGGTGCTATGGGCTATGGCCAGTTTATTCCCTCAAGCTATCTGGCCTACGCGGTCGACTTTGACGGTGACGGCAAGCGGGATCTGCTGGGCAGTGTCGACGATGCCATAGGTTCAGTAGCCAACTATTTTCACCGTCACGGCTGGAAAGCCGGTGAGCCGGTGGCGCTGGAGCTGAGCACCACGGCCACGCCCAAGGCCAAGGTCTGGAAGGGAGAAAAGCTCAATTACCAAGTGGCCGATATCCTCTCTCCCGAGGTGGCACTGAAGGAAAACCGGGATCTGGATGCCAGCCAAAAAGCGCTTCTTATCGAGTTGGAACAGGCCGATGCCAAAGACTATTGGCTGGGGCTGAACAACTTCTATGTGATCACCCGTTACAATCGCAGCCCGCTGTACGCCATGGCGGTTTATCAATTCAGTGAACAACTCAAAGCCCACCATGACAAGACTTAAACTATTGCTGCCGCTGACGGCTTCGATTCTGCTGGCCGCCTGTGCCGGCAACTCGGGCCGTTACACCATGAAAGATGATAGGCCTCCGGCCGATGCCCCGGATGTCTCCAAGGTGGAAGATGCCCACCCCAGGTTCGAGCCCTACAGCAAACAGGGCAACAGGGATTACCAGGTCAGAGGAAAATCTTATCAGGTGATGCCATCCGGCAGAGGTTACAAGGCCGAAGGGCTGGCATCCTGGTATGGCGCCAAGTTTCACGGCCATCTGACCTCCAACGGTGAAACCTATGACATGTACTCCATGTCGGCGGCGCACAAGACATTGCCACTGCCCAGTTATGTCCGGGTCACCAACCTGGCCAACAACAAGAGCGCGGTGGTCAGGGTCAATGACCGTGGCCCTTTTCACCCCGACCGGGTGATAGATCTATCCTACGCCGCGGCGTACCGACTGGACATGCTGAAGACAGGCACCGCCAGGGTGAGGCTGGAAGTCCTGTTTGAGGACAGTGAAGAGAGCCAGACCATGGCCGAACTTCGCAGCGATAATCTGCACTATGTACAGGTGATGGCATCTGGCTCGCGCGAACGTCTGCTCGAGTTGGCATCCACACTTGAAGCCAAATACCAGGTCAAGAGCCGAATCACAGATGCCAAGCCGGTATACAGGCTGCAACTCGGGCCGGTCAGCCATGAAGGTATTGCCGCCAAATTGCTGGAAAAGCTGAAGCAGGAAGGCTTCCCGGGCAGCTATATGGTGACTGAACCAAAATCATAAGCGTTCAAAATTCCACCATATTTTTAACTAATTAAGGAACCTTAACTGAAATTTCCGGTCGACTAATGTTATACTCGCTGCGAATTTCAGCATATTTTCCGACTCCAACCAGAAGACGTATTCAGGTAATGATGAATTTTGTAAAAAGTCCCGCGAAAGCCTTTCTGTTGTTCGCCTGTGCCTCAGTTTCCGCCGCACAGGCCAACAATGCCCCGATAGTCGTCCCAGATGCACCGGATGTTGCCGCCAAGGCCTATGTCTTGATGGATTACAACTCAGGGCGCTTACTGGCGGAAAATAACGCCTATGAAAGCCTCAACCCAGCCAGCCTGACCAAGATGATGACCAGCTATGTCATAGGTCAGGAGATCAAGGCGGGTAACGTCTCTGCCGATGACGATGTGACCATCAGCAAGAACGCCTGGTCGAAGAACTTCCCCGACTCCTCCAAGATGTTTATCGAAGTCGGCAAGACGGTTAAAGTCTCGGATCTGAACCGAGGTATCATCATCCAATCCGGTAACGATGCCTGTGTCGCCATGGCCGAGCACATTGCCGGAACCGAAGGCGCTTTCGTCGATCTGATGAACTCCTGGGCCAAGCAGCTGGGCATGCGTGACAGCTACTTTGAAAACTCCCACGGCCTGGATTCGGACAACCACAAGTCCACCGCCTATGATATGGCGCTGCTGGGCGCGGCCCTCATCCGTGATGTACCCGACGAATACGATATCTATAAGGAAAAGTCTTTTACCTACAACGGAATCAAGCAGTACAACCGTAACGGCCTCTTGTGGGATAACAGCCTCAATGTCGACGGTATCAAGACAGGCCACACCTCGGGTGCCGGCTATAACCTGGTATCCTCAGCCACCAAAGACGGCATGCGCCTGATTGCCGTGGTCATGGGCACCAAGAGTGAAGCCGCCCGTAAGGCCGAGAGCAAGAAACTGCTCAACTATGGCTTCCGTTTCTTTGAAACCATCACCCCTTACAAGGCCGGTGACAGCTTTGTCACCCAGAAGATCTGGTACGGCGACCGTGACACAGTGGACTTGGGTGTAACCACTGACACTCCTGTGACCATCAACCGGGGCCAGGCTAAAAACCTGCAAGCCAACTTCGAACTGACCAAAGAGCTGACCGCACCGCTGGCCAAGGGTGAAGTCGTCGGCCGGGTATACTTCCAACTCGACGGTAAAGACATTGCTCAGTTCCCACTGGTGACATTGGAAGAAGTCAACGAAGGCAGCTGGTTCAGCAAGCTGATGGACTACTTCAAGCAGATGTTTGCCGGCTGGTTCAACTAAGCCGATAAATAGTGAGAGAATGCCGCCTGCGGGCGGCATTCTTGTATCTGCCCAAAACAGTGATATCCGCAATGCCTAAGGTCATTTATCCTTGCAGCGCAAGAATAAAGCAGAAATGAGCGGGCCTTGATGGATTTTTTTGCTATACTCCGCGCCCGCCCGGGTTATCCCGGCACTTGGCGTTTACTCAGGCCTGAGCTTCCGGCATTTGGGCCGCCGACACCCGAAACAGCTAAGACACACGCCAAGCGGTTGAATACAGGAATATCGAGATGAAGTTTGAATCTTACAGTTTTGCCCCCGAAATACTCCGTGCGCTCAAAGAGTGCGGTTATGAGAGCATGACACCGATTCAGAGACAGGCCATCCCTGCGGTTCGCCGTGGTCAGGACGTACTGGCCAGCGCCCAGACGGGCACAGGCAAGACAGCCGCCTTTGTGCTGCCTATTTTGCAGCGCCTGCAGGATAACCCGCTCGAACTCAAACCCGGCAATATCCGGGCCCTGATCCTGGCACCGACCCGTGAGCTGGTGTCCCAGGTTGCCGACAATGCCCGCCAATACGGCAAATACCTGCAGTTGTCGGTGGCCACCCTGTTTGGCGGCGTCAAGTCGGCATCTCAGGTCAACAAGCTCAAACAAGGCGCCGACATAGTGGTGGCCACTCCGGGGCGTTTGCTGGAACAACTACTGGCCGGTAACCTGAGTCTGGGCTCGCTGGAAGTGCTGGTATTGGATGAAGCAGACCGTATGCTGGATATGGGCTTTATCAACGATATCAACAAAATACTTCAGAGCGCCGCCAAGCAGCGGCAAAATCTGATGTTCTCGGCCACCTTCTCTGGCGCGGTAAGGCGCCTGGCCGATGAGATAATGAACAAGCCCAAGGTCATCACGGCCGACCGCCAGAACACCACAGCGGTGACCGTCAGCCAGGTGGTCTACCCGGTAGAGCAGCGCCGCAAGCGTGAACTCCTGTCTGAGCTTATCGGGCGCAAGAACTGGCAGCAGGTGCTGGTGTTTACCGCCACCCGTGAAGATGCGGATCATCTGGTCAAGGAGCTGAATCTCGACGGTATCGCCAGTGCCGTAGTGCACAGTGAAAAAGCCCAGGGCAGCCGCCGCCGGGCGCTCAGAGAATTCAAGGAAGGCAAGGTACGGGTGTTGGTATCCACCGAAGTGGCCGCCCGCGGCCTGGATATTCCGGATCTCGAGTATGTGGTCAATTACGATCTGCCCTTCCTGGCAGAAGACTATGTGCACCGTATCGGTCGCACCGGCCGTGCCGGCAAGACGGGGGTCGCCATCTCTTTTGTCAGCCGCGAAGAAGAGCGCACTCTGGCCGACATCGAAAAACTGATCGGCCAAAAACTCAAGCGCATCATGATGCCAGGCTATGAAGTGAGTAATCGCGATCTCCTGCTCAAGCAACTGCAAAAGCGCCGCAGCTTCGCCAAGAAAAAGCCGGGCGCCAGCAGCGCCTCGGAGCAGGTCGCAGCGGAAAAGAGCATGTCCGGCCGCAGAGTTAAGGTTAAAGTCGGCTCCAGCGGCATCAAGCCCAAGAAGCTCAAATGAGCCGCCCCGCTTAACGGGCTTTTGCTCCTATGTTGAACCATTAAAAAGCCGCGCACTGCGCGGCTTTTGGCTAGTTGAGTTTTAGCTGGATTTATCACTGGCTGGAAACACTTGCATTCTCAGCGGCAAAGCTTGCTCCCCTAAGAGACAAGCGCTCACCGCGATTGAGATAGGTGGTGCAAGCCACCCGCAGCAAGGATGCAAAATTGCTGACTCGCCCTTCCTTGCAGCAGGCCTCTTGGTGGATACGGCTGAGGCACTCACCGAGACTCAACCCCGCCTCGGCAGCGATATCCTCCAGCAACTGCCAAAAAATCGCTTCCAGGCGAATACTGGTGACGACGCCACCCAAACGCACCGAGCGGGTTTTCAACTCAAACAAGGCGGGAGCCGCCCCGGAATAGATTTCACACATAGCATCTCCGGCCAAGTGAAAGACCCGTTTAGATGACCTTTTCCGTCAGAGCGGACAAGGCCCTGGGCAGTGGAATTCAGAGCAAGGCATGGAACTGCGCCAACCACTGAGGATGGGCAGGCCAAGCCGGCGCTGTAACCAACTTGCCGTCAGTAATCGCTTCTGTCACCTCGATATCGGCATATTCACCACCGGCTTGGCGTACTTCGGGGGCACAGGCGGGATAAGCCGATACCTTCTTGCCCTGCACCACTCCTGCGGCGGTCAGCAGTTGCGCCCCATGGCAGACGGCGGCAATCGGCTTATCCGCCTTGGCAAAAGCCCTCACCAGCTCAAGCACTTCATCATAGAGGCGCAGATACTCAGGTGCTCGGCCGCCGGGGATCAGCAGCGCATCAAAGTCATCGGCACTTATCTGTTCAAAGTCACCGTTGAGAACGAAATTGTGCCCAGGTTTTTCACTGTAGGTTTGATCGCCTTCAAAATCATGAATAGCCGTCCTGACAGTATCACCGGCCTCTTTTTCAGGGCACACGGCAGTCACCTTATGGCCCACCATCTGCAGCGCCTGAAACGGCACCATAATTTCATAGTCTTCCACATAATCACCGGCAAGGATCAATACGTTAGCCATTGTCTTCTCCTGTTATTCCATCGACTCACCATCAGATTCATCTTAACCAAGCCCATAGAGGCAGAGGTAACAACCGGCTACTACCTCACTCTGTTCATTAAACAACCCAGTTGCCCGGCAGACAAGAGATATCCTTGAGATTGAAAAATTTACAGTAAGATAGCTGCGAAGACAGATCGGATAACTGTCTTACTGATAACCATTGTGGTGGTTTTTCTTTGTCTACCTGATATTGATAACTGCAGCATAGGGTATACTCAGCGCGCGATCCATATCTCTTACACGCGGAAAAACAATGACAGAACAAAGCTACAATCAGGCCTTGCTGGCATTAACCCAAGCCGGCCTCGCTGCTTTGGCGGAACGTAACCATGCCGCCGGCAGCATCAAGACCCCGGCAGCGGAAAGTCATTTCCTCTGCAACTGGATGGTGCAGTCACTAAAAGAGAAACGTTTCTCAAAGTTAGTGGCAGAAGATCTCACTCGCTGGATAAGAGAGGGCCGAAGCCTGGGGGCCGGTGCCAAGTTACCCGAGGTGCTTCAACGTATCCAGGCGCAGTATCTGCCAGCCATCAATAATGCCGCAGTGGGGCAATCGCTCCAGAACCTGATTGCCGAGCTCCAAGCCGAAGGCTGGCTCGTCATCCTCAACTGTGAAGTAAGCGGTAAACTCAAATTAGACAGCCAGGGGCAAAACAGCTTGGTGATCTCCACCGAGCAGCATCAGCAGCATCTGCTCGATGGCAAATTGATCAAACCCATCACCCTTTACATCCGCGCCGACGAGCAGTTGATTGCCCAGTTTGCTGTCAAACATGCGCTTCTATTCAGCCAGGGGGATAAGAAAGCCAGTTGCATCAAGCACCATAAGGCTTATCGACTCTATCCTGATAACCAACAGCCCGCATTGGCATTGCTCAAGGCTTAACTTTCAGCATCGGAAATGACCTTGGAAATGGCACTGGCGAACACTCTCACCGCAAGAGCCAAATAACATTGATTGGGCTTCCAGCCCATTGCCTGCCGCAGGCTTATGCACAGGCGCCCCTATGACTCGCTGCGAGTACGTCCCTGTTAGCTCTGCCTCGCCATCCCTGGCTCGGAAGGTCACAGTTCCACCTGTGCCTGGAAAATAGGCGTATGTCTGTAGCTGAATACGACTCTGTGTGGGAAGACTTGCACCAATTCCCCCTCAGTGTCGCCGAAAGCCGTTGGCGCAAATAACGTGGCTGAGGCATGGATGCCGAAGCAGCGACAGTCGAATCAGGGATGAGCGTCTGAAGCGATAGTTATTTGCGCCATTAGGCCGAGGGGCTTTCGACACCGTGTGGGGCGGCAAGGGAGATCCAA